>CAYJNB010000019.1:0-18121 GCA_964371205.1 uncultured Treponemataceae bacterium | reverse complement strand
GCGATGTTTAAAGTATAAATCATTGTATTATAAAGATTTATACTTTAAACTCGTCGGGAACCTCTGAAAACCAACGGGGTTTTTAGAGGTTCCCAGTTATAATTTTGGAGGTTATATACATGGTTATCGTATTAAAAGAAAGTCCAAATAACGTTGAATACAATCAACTGGTTTCTTGGTTAAAAGATATGGGCATTACTATTCATGAGTGCCAAGGGTGCACAAAGACTATTCTTGGTCTAATTGGCGACACGTCTCAAATTGATATTGATTTAATTTCTGCTATGGAAATTGTTGAATCGGTAAAACGCATTCAAGAGCCATTTAAGGCTGCAAACCGTAAGTTTCATCCAGAAGATACCGTTATCCAAGTTGGGGATGCAAAAATCGGTGGAGGCAACTTTATGCTCATTGCAGGTCCTTGTTCTGTAGAAAGCGAAGAACAAATTTGTGATATTGCAGAACATGTTAAGGCTTCTGGAGCACAGGTGCTTCGTGGTGGAGCTTTTAAGCCTCGTACTTCTCCTTACGCCTTCCAAGGTCTTGGAGGAGAAGGAATTGATTTACTTTTGAAAGCAAAGAAAAAAACAGGATTACCTATAATTAGTGAGATTATGGATTTATCACAAATGGAACTCTTTCATGAAGTAGACATTATTCAAGTTGGAGCACGCAATATGCAAAACTTTCAGTTACTTAAACATTTGGGAAAAACAAAGAAACCTATTTTGCTCAAACGAGGACTTTCGAGTACTATTCAAGAATGGTTAATGAGTGCTGAATACATTATGGCAGGAGGAAATACTGATGTTATCCTTTGTGAACGTGGCATTCGCACATTTGAAACTGCAACACGCAACACGCTCGACTTGTCTTCAATTCCTGTAACAAAAGAATGCTCCCACTTGCCAATAATTATTGACCCATCGCATGCAACTGGATATTCGCGTTTTGTAAAACCAATGTCTCTTGCTTCTACTGCAGCAGGAGCAGATGGTCTTATTATTGAAGTACACAATAATCCTGGAAAAGCTCTTTGTGACGGACAACAATCAATAACACCAGAAGTATTTGATGAAGTTACAAAACAAGTATTAACAATACGCGCAGCAATGGAGAATTTATGACAACGGTAGAACAAAAACTCAATAAAGTAACTATTAGACATAGCAAGGGTACATACAACGCTTTTATTGGCGCAGATTTAGATATTGGAGAATTAGCAAATAAGGTCTTGCACCCAGAAGAGACTGATTGTAAAGCAATTATCGTAAGCGATTCAAATGTATCCCCTCTTTACAGCAATAAAATTGCTCAGTCTCTCGAACAAAGCGGGTTTTCTGTTATTGAATATACTGTGCCTGCCGGAGAGCAAGCAAAAACGATTTCTTCTGTAGAGGACCTTCTTTCGTTTTTAGCAGAGCATAAAATTACACGCACAGACGTACTTTTTGCTCTTGGTGGAGGCGTAATTGGAGACTTGGTTGGGTTTACTGCCTCTGTTTTTTTACGCGGAATTCGCTATGTGCAAGTACCAACAACCTTGCTTGCTGCAGTTGATTCGTCCATAGGGGGAAAAACAGCTGTGGATCTTCCTGCCGGGAAAAACCTTGTTGGCTCATTTTATCAGCCTTCTGCCGTTTTTTGCGACGTAACATTCTTTGATAGTTTGCCAGAGCGCGACAGGTCAAGCGGGTTTGCAGAAATTATTAAATATGGTGTTATTTGCGACTCAGAACTCTTCGGTATGCTCAAAGATAAAAACTCAGATTTAGCAGAGCTTGTGCAACGCTGTATTTATATAAAAGCACTCTTTGTAGAAGAAGATGAGTTTGACAACGGTTCACGCCAAGCGCTCAACTTTGGACACACCATTGGTCACGCTGTTGAATTGCTCAGCAACTTTGATCTTTTGCACGGAGAGGCCGTTGCAGTCGGTATGTATACCATTACAAAGGCAGCAGAAAAAGCAAATATTATCTTAAGCCCATTTAGCGATGAACTTAAAGAAGTTTTAAAATTATACAACCTTCCATACGAAAGCAAATTCGCTCCAGATGAAGTTGTAGAAAAAGCTCTTTCTGATAAAAAACGCAAGGGAAAAACAATTACTCTTGTTATTTCAAGAAAAATCGGTACGTATACCTTACGCAAAATCGATATTAGCGAAATAAAAGCCCTTTTTGCCTTAGGTTTAACATAATGAATACACATATTTTATCAGCAGATGTAAGTGGTACAGTTAATGCAATTTCCTCAAAATCCTATGCACACCGCATGCTTATTGCAGCTTCCTTGTGCGATGAACCACTAGAAGTACGTATTAATGCTTTTTCAGAAGATATTGATGCAACTATTGATTGTCTAAAAGCATTTGGAGCACACATAACAAAAACAAACAATGGAATTTTTATTGAGCCGCTATTTAAAAAAGGTGAAAAACCAACAGATGTGTCTTTTTTAGACTCTCGTCAATGTAAAAAAACTCTAACTATTGATTGTAAAGAAAGTGGGTCAACAGCGCGTTTTTTAGTTCCAGTTGCTGCCTTTTTACATCCAGATGTAACCCTTATAGGCAGTGGAAGACTCCCTTCTAGACCTTTTTCTTCTCTTTGTAGAGAATTGAATAATAAAGGCTCTTCTTTTAACGGGGAATATATTCCACTCAACATAAAAACGCCGAACGGCTTACAGTCAGGAACCTTTAACATTGAAGGAAATATTAGCTCACAATATATTTCTGCCTTACTTTTTATTTTACCGCTTTTAGATGGAGACAGTCGCATTAATCTTACTTCTAAACTAGAATCAGCTTCATACATCGACATGACAATCGAAGTACTTTCTCTTTTTGGTATTGTTATACAAAAGAGCGAAAACGCTTTTATAATTCCAGGAAATCAGAGATACAGAGCGCCATACAATGGCTGTGCTGCAGAAGGAGACTGGTCGAATGGAGCTTTCTTTTTGGCAATGGGAGCCCTTGGAAAAAGTGTAACAGTAAATGGTCTTAAAACAAATTCAACCCAAGGCGATCGAGCAATTCTTTCGCTTTTAAAGCAGTTTGGCGCTCAAGTTACCGAAGAAGAACATTCAATTACCATTAAAGGGCTTGGAGAAAAACACCCTTTGCAAGGGATAGAAATTGATGCGTCTCAAATTCCAGATCTTGTTCCTTGTCTCGCTGTTGTTGCCTCAGTTTCCGAGGGGAAAACCCGCATTTACAATGCAGCTCGCTTACGTCTTAAAGAAAGTGATAGACTTAAAACAACTACAACAATGCTCAGTAATTTGGGGGCCCATATCCACGAGCAAGGGGATGAGCTTATTATTGAAGGAAAAAAAGTACTTGACGGAGGGACAGTAAACGGCGAAAATGATCATAGAATAGTAATGGCAGCAGCCCTAGCCTCTCTTGTATGCAAAAACCCAGTAAGCATAATTGGCTCAAATGCTGTACAAAAATCATATCCTGGTTTTTTCGCCGATTTTAATAGTATAGGCGGACTCTCAAAAAGTGATACCACCGATACTACTGCTAAAGGAGAAGCATAATGTCATCAATGATAGGACAAAACATAAAAGTCCAAATTTTTGGACAGTCCCATTCTCAAGGCTTAGGTGTCGTTATTGATGGGATTCCTGCTGGCGAAAAAATAGATTTAGAGCGTATACACGAATTTTTAGCTCGTCGTCAAGGTGGAAAAAGTTTTTCTACTCCGAGAAAAGAATCCGACACACCACGCATTGTAAGTGGTTTAATCGATGGAGTAACCTGCGGAGCTCCACTGTGTGCACTGTTTGAAAATGCAAATACTAGAAGTGGCGACTACGAATACATGAAACAAACACCACGCCCCGGACACGCAGACTTTACAGCAAATGTAAAGCATAGTGGACATAACGATTTTTCTGGAGGAGGTCACTTTTCTGGCAGACTTACCCTTCCTCTTTGTTTTGCAGGAGCTGTTTGCTTGCAATTGCTCGAAAAGCAAGATATTCATATTGGAGCACATATTTCGTCAATTGGAGCGCTAAAAGATACCTCGTTTGATGCTACGACGCTAAAAAAAGATGATTTTTGCGGTTTAGAAAGCGATTTTCCGCTTTTAGACAAGAGTGCAGAAAAGGGTATGAAAGAGCTTATAGAAAACGCACGAGAAGAACATGATTCTATTGGAGGCGTGATTGAGTGCGGAGTAACAGGGCTTCCTGTAGGTTGGGGGGACCCTCTTTTTGATACTATAGAAAGCCGTCTTGCGTATACTCTCTTTGCTATTCCTGCAGTAAAAGGCGTTGAGTTTGGAGAAGGGTTTGCTGTTGCAAAGTTAAAGGGTAGCGAATCGAACGATGCCTTTTATTATGCAAACGACTTAGACGGAAACAAGGTAGTAAAAACGCGAACAAATAATTGTGGAGGAATTTTAGGAGGGATAACAAATGGGATGCCTCTCGTTTTCCGAGCAGCATTTAAGCCAACTCCTTCAATTGGAACAAAACAAGATACAGTAAACATAACAAGCGGCGAAACTGTAGAACTAAGCATAAAAGGTCGTCACGATCCGTGCATAGTTCCACGAGCCGTACCCGCAGTAATTTCTGCTGCGGCAATAACCTTATACGATATAGCGAGGAACAAATGACATTAGATGATTTAAGAGACAAGCTTGATTTAGTAGATGATAAAATTATTACCCTTTTGCAAGAGAGGTTTGCCCTTGTAGAGAATGTAGCAGAAGTAAAAAAAAGAGATAATATACCCACATTACATTCGTCACGCGAAAGAGAAATTATTAATCGCCTTACAAAAGATAAAGATGAAAGCATGTCGCAGTATATTCAGATTTTATATACCATGCTTTTTGATCTTTCTCGCTCTCATCAGGGAAGCATACTTAATGCAAACTCTGAAACGGCAGAGAAAATTAAAACAGCGCTAGCAGAAACCCCTCCTCTCTTTCCAAAAAATGCCTCTGTAGCATGCCAGGGAATTGAAGGTGCAAATTCTACAGCTGCTTGCGACAAGTTGTTTTCTCGTCCTTCAATAATGTATTTTGAGACATTTGATGCAGTGTGTAGTGCTGTAAATAAGGGGCTGTGTAAATATGGTATATTGCCTATTGAGAACAGTCTCCACGGCTCAGTAACTGCTGTATACGACTTAATGAAAAAGCACGATTTTCATATTGCACGCAGTATAAAGTTAAAAATCAATCATACTCTTTTGGCTAAAAATGGTGTAAAGGTTTCGGACATAAAAAAAGTATACTCACATGAACAAGCACTTGCCCAGTGTAGCGATGTTTTAGATTCACTTAAAGTTGAAATTGTTCCTTGCCAAAATACCGCCATTGCTGCAAAAATTGTTTCTGAATCAGACGATAAAACAATTGCTGCAATTAGTTCAAAACAATGTGCTGAATTATATAGCTTAAACATGCTGAGTGATGAAATTCAAAATAATGAAAACAATTACACAAAATTTATTTGTATTTCAAAGGACTTACAAATCTATCCAGGCTCAAACCGCATAAGTTTAATGTTAAAATTAACACATAAACCAGGATCTTTATATCATCTTATGGCAAAATTTGCTGCCCTTGGTGTAAATCTAACAAAACTCGAAAGTCGCCCTCTTCCAGAAAAAGATTTTGAGTTTATGTTCTATTTTGACTTAGATGTTTCTGTGTATGATGAAGCTCTTTTTCATCTTTTTGCTGATTTAGAAGCAAACCATGATGTTTTTGTTTTCTTAGGATGTTATTCAGAAGTATGAAATACGGACTTATCGGTGAAAAACTAGGACACAGCTACTCCAAGCCCATTCACAATGCGCTTGGAAATAGCGAGTATGAATTAAAAGAAATTCCACAAATTGAACTTGAAGATTTTATGGGTCAAAGAAAATTTTGTGGAATCAACGTGACCATTCCGTACAAGCAGCGTGTAATCCCCTTTTGCACGCTCGACGAGGCTTCCCATAAAATTGGCTCAGTAAACACTATTGTAAACAAAAACGGCACATTGTATGGTTACAATACCGATTACTATGGCTTTTTGTGTATGACAAATCGAGCTGGAATCGACTTTTCAGGTAAAAAAGTACTTATACTTGGTAGCGGAGGAACAGCAAAAACCGCCATAGCGGTGGTAATAGATGCGGGTGCAACAAGTGTAACTCTCATGTCGCGTAACTTGGATTCGCAAAAAACAAGTTTTTCTAAGCTTTCTGAGGCAACTCGCGCTGTGCAAACCGCAACTTACGAGGAGCTAGCAAACTTTAGTGATGTTGACATCCTCGTAAATACAACGCCAGTGGGCATGTACCCAAATAACGGAAAAAGCCCTATCGATTTAGCAGCATTTACTAAATTGAGTGGTGTTGTGGACGTTGTGTATAACCCTTTGCGCACACAGCTTGTTTTAGATGCACGCAAGCAGGGCATTCCTACAGCGACAGGCTTGTATATGTTGGTAGCCCAAGCAGTATTTGCGCATGCCTACTTTTTCGACCGCTCAGACTTAAGTCCACAAGGAGAGAATGCGCAGAAAGTAATCGAAGATATTTATGTTCAAACAAAAAACCAATACAGTAATATTGTACTCGTCGGCATGCCCGGTTGTGGAAAATCCACTATTGCCAAGCTCCTTGCAAAGCACCTGAGCCTTGCCTTTGTAGACATAGATACGCTTATTGAAGAGCAACATAGCTTGTCTTGCTCTGACCTTATTACGCAAAAGGGAGAACTAGTTTTCCGCAATGCAGAAAGCGAAGCAACCGCAGAACAAACCAAGAAAACAGGGTTTGTTATTGCAACCGGTGGCGGAAACATTTTACGTGAGCAAAATCGTGACTGTCTTGCCCAAAATGGGTTTATTATCTTTATTGAACGAGACATTGCAGACCTTGCCACAAAGGGAAGACCCCTCTCTGCAGGTGGCGCAGAAAAAATAGCAAAGCTCTACCAAGAACGCTACCCCATTTACTCATCTTGCTGCGACTTAAAGGTGAGCGTTGAGGCAAAACCCGAATTAACGGTTAAAAAGATTTTGGAACTGTTGCCATAGAAGGGCTAGAATAATTATAAAACTGCAGCCTCAAATATTACTAACCGAGTAAATTTCTTACTCTTATCGGCTAGTTCTAATTCAACTTCTTTTATGCGTGCTCTAATTTTTATTGTTTGATTTTGATACGGTGCAAATTGTTCAAAAAGAGCTTCATCAAAATAATATGTTTTTCCTTCGTGTGTTGTAATAATAGCGCTTGGAAAAAGAGATGTTCCAACTAGTTGTACACCTCCTTCGATTTCTACTTGTGGTACAACTAAGGGAGCCATAAGAAGGAATAAGAGAACGGTACTTATTTTTTGTATCGAAGGTCTCATTTTTTTATCTCTTTTATGTTATTAAAATCTAATGGTTTTTGTGAAATTGAAATAATTCTGTAATCCTCATCTAAAGGATTATTGCCTGCATTTTTTTGCATAGACCGTTGTAGCATTTGAAGGCTCTCAGGAATGGTAAAAGGAATAGAATCAACTCTAGTATTATACGAACCCACTGTAGTATCTTTGTTTAATGCAATATAGACAGATGAAAGATCTTTAGTAAACTGTGTCTGAACAATGTTGCTATCTTTAGGGCTTGATTTTTTTGTTGTTAAGATAGCATCTCCAGGATATAGATCAACCGTAGTCTCATCTCCCGAATAAATTTTAGAAGTGAGAGAAAAATTATAACCATATGTATGTCTCATACTTCTAGTTTTTCCTTGTTTATAGCCTTCAGCCGCGTTCTCGTTAGCTTGCAGCCAAGAAGAAAGTGTTTCTTGCCAATCTGTTGAACTTTGAGGATTTTTTCTAAGTGCTTCGAGCACAGCCTTATACGTTCCTCGATTTTCCAAACTCCCTTGAGCAATATTCTTAAAAATTGCACTCCCTGCATTATTCTGGTACAACCAATACATAAAAAGGGAGGCTGTTGCATAATCGGCTAACACATAATCATCTGAATTCCATGTATAAAAATAGTTCCCCCTGCGTATGCTTTCGTTTAGATAGTAGTTATAAATATCTAAGCGGTGAGAAGGCATTGCCTCTAGCATAAAAATTTCGGTAGATTCAGAAAGAGCTTCATTGAGCCAAATATGGCTCTCAGTGTTCTTTTCAATATAGTTCATGTTCATATTTATTAGATGTTGAAATTCGTGAATAACTGTTGCAAATATATTTTCAATATCACTCGAAGCTTGACTTTCTACATAAAGTATTTCGGCTTCGTTACTGTATATATTTTGACTAGGATTATGCAGTAACAAGTCGTTTGGGTAAAATAAACCTGCAATATAACCTCCAGAGGCTTCTATATCTTCGTTTATATCATACAAGAGAATAATTATTTTACCATTCCTATCAACATCAGTATGAGTTCCATAGGTATCTATTATACTGGAATAGTATTTATCAAAATTATTTGCAAGATAATCTAAATCTGAAGCAGACATAAACTGGCCAGCTTTTAGGTATAGCTCGAGATGATCTGACGTTTTTACTAAATTTGCACTAAGCCCAACAATATAAGCCTTATTAGAAATATATTGAATTGCGTAAAAATTTCGTTGTCCAATTTCTTTTGTGCCAAACGTGTTTTGCACTTGCATACAGGATGTGAAGAGTAATATATAAAAAAGAGTAAACAGTATGAACTTTTTCATTATTGTCCTTGTTTAAATATATCGTTTTTTTTTCTTTACGTCTAGAAAACTCTTAAAATTGTAACCTTTTAGCTCTAGTGTTTTTATACTTCTTATAGTAGTATTTCTACTATGTTTATTTTATTTTAAGGAATGTTTATGAAAAAATTAATTTTATTGACTCTCGTATTTGTTATGTCTAGTTTTAGTCTCTTTGCAGATGACGACAGAAGTATTAGTGTTACCGGAAATGGAACGGTTACCTTCTTGCCTGATATGGTAAGTTTTTCTCTTACAGTAAGTAATGAAAACAAGGTTTTAGAAAAAGCGGTAGAGCTTACCGGAACAACCATAAGTGAAGTTTTGCGCGTTTGCGAATTTTTTAATATTGAACCAAAAGACATTAAAACAGGCTATGTAAATGTGGGCAAGCGGTATGAACGTAAAGACTATGATTCTCCACAAAAATTTGTAGGATATACAGCAGAACAAACCATGCAAATTACATTCCGCAACTTACCTCGTTTTGAGCGCCTTTCCGCTGCTCTATTTGAATTAGATATAGATTCCCTTTATGGCACAAGTTTTTCTCACTCAAAAATGAGCGATTATATTTCTGAAGCACAATTAATCGCCCTTGACGACGCAAAAGAGCGTGCTGCTAAAATGACTGAACGTGCAGGTGTAACACTCGGGAAGGTGCTCCATATTACGAACACTGCCGATACATACTCAGCTCCAACAATGTATAGAAAAGAAGCTATGCTTATGTCTGCAGATAACGCATACGGCGGTGGTATGCAAGTGTCTCCGGGAATTCTCTCGGTAACACAAAACGTATTTGTACTGTACGAGATAAGGTAAATAATCTCTCTTGCGCCAAGGATGGTAGCGGCAGGAGCTTTGCTCCTGTTCGGAAGCGTAGCGTACGAATAAAACCGCGCACAGCCTGACGTCTTGTAAAGACGGGGCGCCCAGAACAATAACAGTACAACATAGGCAGTTCATCATACGGTATAAAACTCGAAGCGATTCGATAAAGTTTTATCGATAGACTTGTATAAAAATACATTTTTTGCTAATATACTAGTATGAATAAGATTTTAGAAACAAAACAATTATCAAACGATGTTTTTTATTTCCGTGTTGAAGCAAAGGATATCGCTCGCAATCGTCATGCAGGTCAATTTGTTCTTGTTCAAATTGATGTTGAGTTTGGGGAAAGAATTCCTCTTACAATTGCTGATGCGAATGCAGAAGAAGGTTGGGTTGCCTTAGTTTTCCAAGCTGTTGGAGCTACTACACATAAACTTGCGCAAAAAAAAGAAGGTGACTTTATTGAGGCTCTTTTAGGTCCTTTAGGTAATCCTACACATATTGAAAATGTGGGAACTGTTGTATGTGTTGGTGGTGGTATTGGAGTTGCTCCGATGCATCCTATTGCTCAGGCATACAAAAAGGCTGGTAACAAGGTTATCGTAATTATTGGTGCGCGTAATAAAGAGCTTGTTATTTTTGAAGAAGAAATGCGCCAAATTGCTGATGAGCTTATTATTGTTACAGATGATGGTTCTTATGGCCGTAAAGCGCTTGTTACAGAGCCTTTAAAAGAGCTTTGTGAAAGTGCAAATCCTCCTAACGAGGTTGTTGCGATTGGGCCTCCTATTATGATGAAGTTCTGTGTTGAAACAACACGTCCATTTAATATTCACACTATGGTTTCTTTAAATACTATTATGATTGATGGTACTGGTATGTGCGGTGGATGTCGCGTTACTATTGGTGGAGAAACAAAATTTGTATGTGTTGATGGACCTGAGTTTGATGGTCATAAAGTTGATTTTGACAATATGATGATGCGTATGAAGGCTTTTAAATCTGTAGAAGATGAAGCTCGCCACGAATGTCGCATTGGAATGGGAAGGTAAGAATGAGTTCATATACATTAGAACATTGTAGTGCAGAGGCTAAAAAAGACTTGGCTGCAATTAAAGAAAAAACTGCTAATGGTGCAGCACTAACGGCAAAAGATCGTATGGGAATTCCTCAGCAAGAAATGCCAACTCGCGATCCTATTCAAAGAGCTCGCCAAATGGATGAAGTTGCTCTTGGATATACTGCAGAACAAGCAATGGTTGAAGCTGAACGCTGTTTACAATGTAAGAATGCTCCATGTATTCAAGGTTGCCCGGTACAAGTTCCAATTCCACAATTTCTTGAAGAAGTTGCAAAAGGAGACTTTAAGGCAGCTGTTGATTGTATTAAAACTACGAACTTGCTTCCAGCAATTTGTGGGCGTGTCTGTCCGCAAGAAACACAATGTCAAGGTAAGTGTACTATAGGAAAATCTCTAAAAGATGCAGAGAAAGCTGTTTCTATCGGTCGCTTAGAGCGCTTTGTTGCTGACTGGGAAAGAGAAAATAAAAAGGTAACTGTTCCAACAGTTGCAAAAGAGACGGGCAAGAATGTAGCTATTATTGGTTCAGGTCCTGCTGGTCTTACTGTAGCGGCAGATGTACGTCGTGCAGGGCATTCGGTTACTGTTTTTGAAGCGTTCCATAAAACTGGTGGGGTTATGGTGTATGGTATTCCAGAATTCCGTTTACCAAAGGCTATTGTTGCAGATGAAGTAAATTTGCTCAAACAAATGGGTGTTGAGTTTAGAACTAACTTTCTTGTTGGGCGCACTGCAACTCTTCCGCAACTCTTGCAAGAAATGGGCTTTGATGCTGCATTTATTGGAGCAGGAGCGGGGCTTCCTAAGTTTATGGAAATTGAAGGCGAAAACTTAATCGGTGTATTTAGTGCAAACGAATATCTTACACGTGCCAACTTAATGAAGGCTTACGATACCGAAAATGCTGATACCCCATTATATGATGCAAAAAAAGTTGTTGTTGTGGGTGGTGGTAATGTTGCAATGGATGCTGCTCGTATGGCTTATCGCCTTGGCGCAGAAAAAGTATCTATTGTATACCGCAGAACTCGTAACGAAATGCCTGCTCGCCGCGAAGAAGTTGCTCATGCAGAGGAAGAAGGCGTAGAATTCCGTTTCTTAGAAAATCCAACTAGAATTCTTGGGGACGAAAATGGTAGAGTAAACGCAATAGAAGTTCTAAACTACGAATTGGGCGAACCAGATGAATCTGGAAGAAGAAGCCCTGTTGCAATTAAGGGAAGCGAACATACCTTTGAGTGTGATGCGGTAATTATTGCACTCGGTAATAATAGTAACCCTCTTATGGCAAAAACAACTCCTGGTCTTGATACTGATAAACGTGGACGAATAACAGTTGATACCACAAACAAAACTTCTTTCGAAGCTGTTTGGGCAGGTGGCGACATTGTTCTAGGAGCAGCAACAGTAATTCTTGCTATGGGTGAAGGCCGTAACGCAGCAGCTCATATTAATGAATTTTTAGCAAAATAGATTGCATTAAACTGAATAAAACATTTAGGGCAACTTTCGTACAATTGAGTTTTTACGATAGTTGCCCTTTATTTTTTTTAAAAACGCTAACCTTACAGCAAGAAATACACTCTAAAAGCTAAAGAAGCTTTATAGAGTTTCTAGTCTACTCTTCGAATAAAATTCCTGGTCCATAAGCAGCTAGAGAAACCATAATATATGGACACGTACAGTTGTCTTTTTTGTCTTTTGCAAATTGCCATAATTTTTTGCTCATTTCTTTTATAACGACTGTATTTTCTGGCTTTTTTGCCACATTATACATTTCTTCGGGGTCGTTTTCTAAATCGTACAGCTCATCGTAATCAAAGGTATTCCATACAAACTTCCACTTTTTGTTCCACACCGCGCGCTGAATACCGTATATTTCGTTTCCGTTTGTTTGAGTATATACTTCGCTTCTCCAGTTTTCGGGTGTTTTTCCTTGCAAGAAAGGAAGCAGCGAGGAGCCACTGCAGTTTTTTTGTTCAGTATTTGCAAGCTCTAAAATAGTAGGCGCAAAATCTGCAAGTGTAACAAAATTACTTTCTTTTCTGCTGCCCTTTATGCCAGCACCACCAATAGCAGCCGTTATATTATACGCTTCTCTAAAACAAGGTAGGCCCTTTGCCCAGAGCCCATGAGAGCCAAGATAGTCGCCATGGTCCGTAACGTAGATAATGTAAGTGGTGTTGTAAATTCCCTTTTCCTTAAGCGAATCTACGAGCTTGCCAAAAAGATAATCTTCGTAGCTTACAAAGGCAAGATAACGCCTCACACTTTCTTTGTGTTCTTCTTCAGTAAGAGCAAATTGCTCCTTTGTTCTTCTATACAAAGCAGGCTTATCTTCCATTGAATCTCTAAAGCTTTTGGGAAGTTCTATGTCTGTGTCTTTGTATATATCTAAAAATGCTTGCGGAGGGGTGTATGGATCGTGAGGGCCTGTTGCACCTACGTACATAAAAAATGGATTTTCTTCGCTATAGTTTTGAATTACTTCGCATGCAAGCTCAACACTTGTTGTGTCTCCAAACGGATTTTCATCTATACCAAACTGTTTGTATTTTGGATAACCCTTACGGACAATTTCTCCAAACTCTTTTGATTCGTCAAGTTTTATGCCTTGTTTATCGGCATACACCTTTTCCCAATCGTTTGAGCGGTGTGTATTAGACTTTGTAAAACGCCCCCAGTTAGAAATATATTCCCGCAAAACGGTATCAAAACCACGGTCTTTTGGCCCTTCGTACGCACTCACGTGCCACTTTCCTGCAAAGTAGGTATTGTATCCGTTTTGTTTTAGTTCTTCAGGAAAAAGCCTTACACCGTCGTAAAGGCCACGAGAAAGAGCATTGTCGACTTCTACATTGTTCCACACACCATGCTCTGAAGGGTATAATCCGCTAAAAAACGTGGCACGTGCAGGGCAGCAGTGCGGTGAGGCCGTATAGGCTTGTTCAAAATGAACCGCATTTTCTAAAAAACTATCTACACAGGGCGTTTTTGCCGCGTGCCAAGGTTGTATGGTATCAGCATTTTGCTGATCAGTCATAAACACGAGAATATTGGGCCTTTTACTCATTTATTACCACCAGCGAATTAGTTCAGTAACATTATTACGTATTTCTACAAAGTCTTTAGAAGCAACATCGCGTGGACGAGGAAGATCGCACGGTAAAATTTCTTTTACCTTTGTTGGTTTGTTAGTAAGTACCATAATACGCTCTCCAAGATATACTGCTTCTTCAACATTGTGTGTAATAAATATAACAGTTGTCTTTGTTTTTTCCCAAAGCTTTATTAATTCATCTTCTAGCTTAAAACGCAAATCTAAGTCGAGCTGCCCATAGGGTTCGTCCATAAGCAACAATTCTGGGTATGTTGCAAAAGCACGAGCTATTACTGTACGCTGAAGCATACTTACCGACAGTTGCTTTGGATAATAGTTTCTAAAATCGGTAAGTCCAACAATTTCGAGCATTTCTTCTACGCGTTCTTTAATAAGAGATTTCGGTGTATTTTTTATTTCCAAACCAAAGGCAATATTTTGCTCAACAGTGAGCCAATCCATAGTGGAGGTTTCTTGCAAAATATACGAAATATTATTCTTTTTGCAATCTATGGGACTTCCGTCGACCAAAATTTCGCCTTTAGTTATATCAAAAATCTTTGTTAAACAGTTTAAGAATGTTGTTTTTCCACACCCTGTGGGGCCAACAATGCACAAAAACTCACTTTTTTTTACATCAAACGATATATCATCTAGTACCAGCAAATCGCCAAAGCTCTTTGTTAGATTTTTTGCTTCTACTTTTACTTCTTGCATGTTTTACCTCACCCTATTTACCATAGCGCTTATTTCTTTTCGCAAGCGCAAAAATTCATCATCTACATAGCTTCTTGGACGCGGTAAATCAATTTTTACTTCTTCCAAAACTGTTGAGGGACAATCTGTCATTACAATAATTCGATCTGCCAAATATAGAGCTTCTTCGATATTGTTTGTAACAAAAATTACCGTTCTTTTTTCTTGGTTACGAATACGAATAACTTCATCCTGCATAAGATAGCGTGTTTGCGCATCCAAGGCTCCAAACGGCTCATCCATGAGCATAACATCTGGTTTTGCACAATAAGCACGTGCAATACCAACACGTTGTTTCATTCCACCCGAAATTTTTACCGGAAAAGCGTTTTCAAATCCTTGCAAGCCAACTAAGTCAATATATTTTTGGGCATCTTTTTGTGTTTCTCCCTTATCAAATCCGCGAACATCCATGCTGTACTCAACGTTTTGTTTAACCGTTAACCACGGAAAAAGCAAAATGTTTTGAAATACCATTGCTCTATCTGGTCCGGGACCTGTAATTTGGTTTCCTTTAATAAAAGCTTCTCCAGAACTTGGTTGTTCTAGGCCTGCAATAATATTCATAAGTGTGCTTTTTCCGCATTGTCCAGGACCAAAAATAACAACAAATTCGTTATCTTCGATATTGAAATTAATATTTTGTAAAACCTCGTTGGATGTTTTACTTTTTTCGTCGTAAAATGTTTTGTTAACATTTTTTACTTCTATTACTTTTGCCATTATTTACCCCTTATGTTCCACGCACAGAGTTTTGCTTCTGCCCAGCGCATTAAAGATGCAAGTAAAAGCCCTATTACACCAATAATTATGATCCCTGCAAATATTTGCACCATGTTTACGGTATCTTGACCCATCAAAATAATAAAACCTACACCCTCTGAGGAGCGAACCATTTCTGCAGCAACAACTGTTGCCCAAGCTGCGGAAAGACCAACTTGTAATCCAGAAAAAATTTGTGGAACTGCACTTGGTAATACAACCTTAAAGAATATTTGCCGTTCGCTTGTGCCAAGCATTCGTGCTACTCCAATATAATCAGGGTTTACATCCAAAACACCATCTATAGCATTTGTCATAACAATGAGCATTGTAGAAATAAAAATTATAAAGTATTTTGATTCTTCTCCAATACCAAACCAAAGAATTGCTAGAGGAATCCAAGCAATTGACGGAATTGATTTTAGTACTAGGTAAAATGGCTTTACAATAGATTCACCAACTTTGAACCAGCCAACAACAAAGCCAAGCACAACGCCAACAATACAGGCTGCAATGTAACCAATCATTACGCGAGACATACTCCAGGCAATGTGTCCCCACATAGTTACCTTGCCAACTGGATCTATAAAACTGTCTATTATAAAAGCAAATACATCGATAGGGTTTGGTAAGAGCTTTCCCAATGATTCTGATTGGGAAGCAACATACCATACTACCATTATTGCAATTAAACCAATAGAACCCCAAAAACCTTTGTGATAGGCATCCATCTTTACTTTTTTCATAGCTTTCGTCCTTTTACAAAGATTCTTTCGATGCCTTCAAGAATAATAGTGAGTAAGGCCCCCAAAATACCGATAGTTAGCATACCAACAATTACTAGGTCTGCACGCCCAAAGTTGCGTGCAACTTGAATCATATAGCCTAATCCTCTTTGTGCTGCCAAAAGCTCTGCGGCAATAATACCGAGCCAAGCCATTCCAAGAGAAACTTTTAAGCCTGTAAATATGTATGGAAGTGCTGACGGAATTGCAACCTTCCATAAAATCTTCATGCGACTTGCACCAAAAATTTGTGCAACCCAGACATGGACATCGTTTGTTTGCTTAATACCCGAATAGACATTTACAACTGTCCCCGCAAAAACGTTTACAAAAATAATTGCTGCCTTTGCTTCTAGGTCAATACCCAACCATACTGTAACAACTGGAATCCAAGCAACACCTGGGATAGTACGAATAAAATCAAAAACAGGTCGAACTAAGTAATCTATTGGTTTATACCAAGCCATAAAAATACCAGCTGGAATTCCAACAGTAACACCGATTGCATACCCACTCAGAACAACTACTAAACTTGCTATAATATGTTGTCCTAGTGTTGCGCCATCGGGTGCCTTACTCGTAAGTTTTTTTATAAATGATTCTAATATTGTAACCGGACCTGGAAGCATATTGTTTCTAAACACTTTTAGAACATCTGATAACAAATACCACACAATAAAAAACACTACAATTGTAACTAACGAAATAAGATAATACTTATATCTATTTGTGCTTTTTTTCATAATATCCTCTAAATTATTGAAGCCGCATTAGGTAATGCAGCTTCAGTTACACATGAACTTTTTAAGTAGCTGTCGCAAAACTAAAGTTATACGACAGTCTTTTACTAGTTCAAAACTTCTTCAACAATATCTAACTTTGTGTTTTCTTTTAAAGCTTCTAGAGTTGACGCATCAACTGTTTCACTTTCTACATAACACTCAATAAGACCTTTCATCCATGCTCCAGTTTCTTTATTCATATAATTTGTGGCATCGATGTAAGAGTTAAAATCGCATTCTTGTTGAACAGAATCATCACTAACAGTACGGCCACCAGCTGTATAGAATTTTTTTGTCATTTCAAATTCATATGCAGGATCAGCATTAAGCATACCAGTTGCTTCATACCAAGCTTTCATAAAATTAATAATATCTGTTCTATTGTTATTGTAGTATTCATCGCTTACAAGCATTGCATCTTGTTGAGAAATACCTTGCTGTTTTAATCCTCCAATGCGAACATAGCCATCTGCAACCATTTCCATAGCAGCAGTTGGAGAGCCCATTCCAGCGATATCGCCTTCTCCAGCTTTAAATGCGTTTGCAACTTGTGCTGTTTCCATGTGAATAAAGTTTACATCAGAAATATCGAGTCCGAATTTTTGCACATAGTCAATTGCCATATAATGAGAAATGTTTCCTACAGTTCCGAGTACTGTTGAACCCTTAACTGTTGCAGCTGATCCAAGTACTTCAGGATAGTCTGCTAGATTACTTCCAGCTTTTACAATTGCACTATCTGCACGTGCTAAAATCCAAGCTCCATCCATTTCGTATTGAACATCTGCAATTAATTTAGCGTTATAGTTAGGAATAGCACTCATACCACCAGCACCAATTTGTCCAATATCCCATTCTCCAGCTCCAAGAGCTTCTGCCATTGGTCCACCTGAAGGGAACATAATTGTTTCCATTACAAACCCATATTTTTCATCAAGATTTTCATCTTGAATAACTTGTAAAGGAACACTTGCATAATAAGGCATATAACCTACTCGAACAACACCTTCTTTTGCTTCTGAACCACCACCAGCAGTTACAAAACTAACACAAAGTAAAAGAGCAACAGCAACTAATACTATTTTTTTCATACAATCCTCCATCGGTTTTATAAAAATATAGTAACATGCATGTTGACACGTGTCAACAAAAAAATACTGTATACACAAAAAAAAGCTAACTTAAGCATTCAAATGCTTGCAGTCAGCTTTTTAAACCGAATAGTATAGCTTATTTTTTTACAGCTTCGCCATTTTCGCCTTCAAAAGTTCTACCCCATCCAGT
>CAYJNB010000018.1:0-19479 GCA_964371205.1 uncultured Treponemataceae bacterium | reverse complement strand
AAAAAAGCACTGATTAACGCAATTTAACCAGTGCTTGATGTTTTTTTGTATGCAAGTAAAGGCGTCTGGATGTCTAATACCGCCCTACTTACGTTACGTAACAATAATATTATCGGATATTAGCAATTTGACTTTAGTGTTAAAGCAAAAAAAATATTACTTTTTTTTACTTTTTATTTGTTGGCAAAAGTACAAAGCTGTTTTGTAGTATAGTTTACTTTGTATAAAAAAAGAGTGGATTTTTTCTAGAGTAAGAATTTGCAAATTTGTATCTAAGCGTTCAAAAATGCAATGGTTGTATTTGACTATGTATTCGGTAGGAATTGAATTACTCTTGGTAAGTGCAGAATAGATCTCATGTAATATGACTGAAACCTTTTTTGCTTCCTCTATGTCTGTGCGTACAATATCTAGTCCCTTCTCAGAAAGGTTGACCGCTTTTGTGAGCATATCTGATACAGCACAAATTTCTGCATGCATACTATCTAAAGCAGCTGCTAATTTTTTTTCTTGCTGTGCAGTTGTTTTTTTTGTGAACTGAGATATGCTCTCTAAAAATGTATTAATTTTACAACTTACTGGTTTTAGATTGCTGAGTTCTGTAAGTGAATAAAAAGTAATTCCAGGTATATGTAGCGAGTTCTCACTAAGAGAGAAGGTCTTGTGCTCAGGATATGCGGCACACTTGCTTTCGAACCACCATGAGTACAAGGAGAGTCGTTTATCGGTAAGAATGTTTTTTTTGTCGTAAGTATTCGCGTAATACGGTGCTGCATTAAAAAGAACATCTGCATTTGCTTGATCTACTGAATAAAAGCGATTAGCGCTTGAGTGTACATTTTCTTCGAAAGTACTTCCTTTGAAGTGAGTTTTCTTATTTGGAAATCCTAGATCAAGTCCTGCGAAATAAATCTGTTTGCAGCCTAGATGTCGTGCAAAATCCCAAGCACTTGCTGCAACAGAGCCCCCTGCTCCAAGTTCTCCTGTAAAACCAAACTCTGTTTCCAATGCTTTGCCTGGTGGATACAAGGAGTTAAATAAAAGTATTTCTTTGCAATCGAAGCGAAAGATCGACGGATAGACTGCAATTTCTGTAACAAGTACACTCTCTGGAAATGATAGGCCATGTAAGTGTAAGCTATTCCAGTACTGCGGGTCGCCAACTAAAATAAAATGCGGCTGTATCCCTGCCATTTTACAAGCCCTCAAAGCTGTATCTACACAAATGAGTATGCAGCGTTCCTTTATTTGAGCTAAATAGGGTATCGCTTCATCAAGATTTGGGCCTGCGGCTAGAACGCAAGCTGAAAGATCGGTCGCTGTATGTTTATATTCTGTAATACTATTTTTTTCTATAAGAAAATCTGCATTTTGCAGTGTGTTTCGTAACCAAAGTTGTGCAAATTTCTTGAGTGTTGCATTATTAATACTGTCTTTTTGCTTATTTCTCTCTATAAGTGTTTGTATTGCATTTATATAGGATTCGCAGTGCGCACTTTGCGATGCATTCTGAAAAAAACAACAATCCTGTAATCCTGTATGTTCGAGAATAGCAATAATGTCTTGTGGTTCAACTCTAAATAAGAGAATCAGCTTTTCGTGCTTAAAAATGGGTTCCCAGTCGATGCTTGCAAAAACAGAAAGCAGAAAGTGTAGGTCTGGTTCAATAATAATGAGTGTTTTTTTAGGATATTCTTTTATAAATGCAATAGGGGCATATCCAAGGCCACAGGTTAGAAAGACAGCCGCTTTTTTTTCTCCAAGAGGGGAGCTAGCAATGAGTTTTTGCGCTTCTCGTACCGGGTTATATGTTGAGTGCAAGGCTAAGTTATTTTGAATAGCAGTTATATGCCCAGACCGAGATTGAGTTAGTTCAAAATCTAAAGTAGTATCTAAAAATGTATTTATTTCGTATTTGTACTGGTCAAACAGAGAAGGGAAACGCGTTTTAAATAACTGTATATTCTTATTGTAGAGTGAGTTCAATTTTTATATTCTCGGTAACTGGGGTTCCTGGCGGAGGAGTTTGAGATACAACCCAGCCATCTCCAATTATGGTAAGGTTAATATTTGCATGATCAAGGAGGGGTATTAAAGCTCTTTTTGGTAATCCTGTAAAATCTGGAACAACTTCTCCGATGGTAGTATTATCCGACTGAGGAATAATTACTGTACCTGAGTGCGTAAGAGCCATTGCACTTTCGCGCACTAGGCCTAAGTGGTCTATAATTACATCTGCTGCCTCTCCAATAATAGGGGCAACAATTCTTCCAGAAAGGGTTTCTCCCTTTGCTTTAGTAATAACTATGTATAGAATAACCTGCGGATTTTCTATTGGAAAAACCGAAATACAGTTTGAGACAAAGTCTGTCTCGCTATACTTTCCTGTCGCAGAATCAAATAGTTGAGCAGTACCTGTTTTAACACCAATGGTAATATCATTTATTGCAGCTCGTATTCCTGTTCCCGCCCGAGCTGTTGTTTCCATTGTGCTTAGTAAATAATTTGCAGTTTCTGCAGAGAGTATTGGATCGCTGAACGTTGGCTTATGAGAATATTTTACGTTTCCATCACTATCAAGAATCTTAGAAAGAAGTGAGAGTTTTACTGGAACCCCTTCGTTTGCTAAGGCTGTAGTTCCTTGTACCATTTGTAATGCAGAAACACTCATTTCTTGACCAATCGAAATAGTTGGCTTCGAACGTATCGACCAAAGTCTGTCTCCAGGATTTTTTACAGAGCCAGCTGTTTCTCCTGGCAACTCTATCCCAGTCTTTGACCCAAACCCAAAAGATTTTATACGGTTTATGAAAGCCTTAGGAGTAATACGCTCACTCATTTGTGCTAGTGCATCATTACATGAGTAAGCAAGGGCCTCTCGAGCTGTTACCCAACCATGATGCCCTAAACATTTGATAGGCGCCACATCTCCATTGGGAGATGGCATCTCGAAGATACCATCACAGTAAAAACTATCGGTTGGGCTAATTGCTCCTGAATCAACAAAAGATGCTACCGAAAAAACTTTAAAAACCGATCCCGGCTCGTAGGCAGTATTAGCAGGTCTATCTTGTTGCTCCTCGATTGAAGAAGATGGGTACGTGTTTAAGTTTGGAGAAGGAAGACTAATGTACGAGAGAATCTCTCCTGTAGTAGCCTCTGCCGCTATGAGCATAAAACTTTCTGCCTGAGTATCTTCTAATGATTCAAGGGCTATTTGTTCCAATTTATATTGCAGGCTTGCATCAATAGTGGTAACTATACTATCTCCATATAAGTCAATTCCTGCCACATATTCTTGCGGAGGTGCGAGTGTTCGCTGAAAACTATATTCCATCCCGGATAAGCCTTCTCCTGAATCTCCCATAAAACCAATAACATGAGCTGCTAGCTGATTTTCTGGGTATGCACGAGAGGTTACACTTTCTAGTCGTAATCCCGAAAGCCCATGCATCTCTTTGATTGCTAAAATATCGTCGTGCTCACTTTGTGGAATCTTCTTTTTAAGATAAAAAAAAGTTGACGGGGCTTCTGTAATCTTCTGCTCAATTTCTTCGACACTCATATCTATTGCAGGCGATAATGCTTTTGCAAAAGAGGTTATATCTTTTATAACAGCTGGTGTTACAACAATGTGGTATAATGTATTTTGAATTGCTAAAATCTTACCATTACGATCAAATATGGTTCCTCTTTCTTGGTGCATGGTCGTTGATGCTGTTTCTGGCGAAGGCTGAGATATTAGTACTAGCTGTGAAAAAAGAACGGCTGCAGCGCTAAAGACAATTAGCAGAATAACAAAAATAAGGCGAGGTGGTGAATAGAATTTATTTACTTCCATAATGCCTTTCCTAATACGTATTCTGTGGACACAAAGCCATAGGTTCTCGAATCGACTGATTTTTCGTAGTTGTCTCCTACTGCAAATACATAGCCCTGCGGAACGGTATGAGTATGTTTAAGCCGTTGATATTGAGGTTCCTGTAACGGAATGTTGTTTTCTCCCACACCAATATTGTACAGTGAATCTTCAAAAAATACCAGTGGGGTATTGGAAATTGCAACACATCTTTTAACTACAATTTTATTATCTTTAAAATATAGAATAATATCATTTTTTTTTGGTGTTGCCCAGGAAAAAAGGAGTTTATCGGTAAAAGGTAAAACAAACCCATAGGCAAGCTTGTTAAAAATAATCAGCTCACCTTCAGTTAGTGTGGGGCTCATAGAATCGCCAGAAATATATAAAATGTCAAAAGCTACAGATTTTAATAAAAGTCCAAATAGTAGTCCAATAACTATACTGTAATTTTTTTTTCGTTTATTCACACAGACATTCTAATAATTGTAATACAGAATGTCGATACTATTGATATGGAAATTTATACATTTTATGATGATAAAAAAATGCGTGCACTCGAAGCAGAGATAGCAGCATTTAAACTACGAAAAAATAATAATTCTGACTCACATACCACCAAAGAGCAAAGTGCTAAGGTTAGCTCAATAACACTCGCAAAAAGAGTATCTCAGGTAGTTGCACTTTTTGCACGTATTAATCCCAAAATAGCGATAAGTAGTACTATTCTCTTATTTATGAGTTTTTGTTTTGCTTTTCTTTTTCAGTATTTAGGAACCTTTGTTCGTCCAGTTTCTTTTGCGTACGAAACAGCTGCTGATATTAATTTTATTGATAGTGCAATGAGAGAGTTTGCAGTTCCTACAAATCCTGATGTCTTTGATAAGGACGGGAATGTATCCTCTATGAATGAGGCTCAAGAAACACTTTTTACTATGCCAGTAACCTTTCGAACATATACTGTAAAAAAATTCGACAATATAACAAATATTACAAAAGCTGCAGGCTTAAATAATATTTCGACTATAATCGGCGTAAATAACATTTCGAATGTACGTAATTTGCAAGAGGGGCAGAAAATACAAATTCCATCCGTGGATGGCTTATTTCATACCGTTAAACGTAATGAATCATTAAATAGCATAGCAGATACGTATGGGATTGAGATGGAAAATCTGCTTGATGTAAACGACCTTGCCTCCAGTGTAATACATGCAGGAACAAAGTTGTTTGTTCCAAATGCACGTTTAGACAGTGTAGATTTACGCTTAGCCCTTGGGGATTTATTTATTTCGCCTCTTAATGTGCGATGGAGACTCACTTCATCATATGGATACAGAAATGACCCCTTTACCGGTGTTAGATCGTTTCATACTGGAATGGATATGGCAGCACCACACGGAACTCCTGTTCAGTCAGTTATGGAGGGACGTATTGCACGTACGGGATATAATAATACCTATGGTAATTATATAATTGTAAGTCATCCAGGAGGCTATCAAACATTATATGCTCACCTTTCGAGTATATTGGTAAAATCTGGACAGTCAGTTTCTCAAGGCAAAACAATTGGGCGTGTTGGCAATACGGGGTATTCAACCGGTCCTCATTTGCACTTAACTGTATATAAAAATGGAAAAATGATGAATCCAGCAACCTTGTTACGATAACTGTACAAGTTCTTGCTTGAAAGAATTATAAAGAACATATAAAATATGAGTGAGGAAAGCTATGTGTTTAGTTTCTGTGTGCCGTTCTTGTGGACGGACAAAAAATAAAGAATTTGTATATTGCCCGTGGTGTGGTATATCATCTGTTGATGGAAAAGCAAGTGAAAAAAAAGTTGGTATAGACTGTAAAAATGCTACTTCTATGGAGACTGATCCAACTTGTGCACGCATAAACAGTATTGAAGATACCCTCGCAAAACTCGAAAGAGAACTGACATATATGTTGGCAGTGCACAAAGTGGAACAACGGTAAATACATGAAAAAAACTATATTTTTATTAACTTTTTTATTAGTAGCACAATTTTCATTCTCGCAAATTGTTTTTTCAGATGTGGTGATTAATGCAGACAATAAAGTGTTATTTACAACTTCTTATACTAATCTGTTAAACGAAACTAGAACAGCCTTGGTTACATCGTCTATTCAGAGCGCAAAGCCTGCTATTCTTACCTGTACACCAGAAAACCTTACTGTTTTGAATGAGGGAAAGACTCTTCAGATACGCAATTGGTATGGAACAGCACATTATTCAACAGAAACAGATTCTCTACGATGGAAAGAACAAGCTTCTTTTTTTAAGGGTGGTAATTATGCAACCCATAAAGTAGTTGAGCCAATTTCTGTAAGCCCAGATGGATTGTGGACAGTGCAGTTTGTTGCAACTAGTTCGGCATATGGAAAATTAGTTTTAACCGATATTAAAAAGAATGTTTCTGTAACCATAGCAGAAGATTTACCTCTAAAACTATCCTCTGTTCCTGTACAATGGGCTCCTGACTCTTCTGTGCTCATTTATGAAAAAGGAGATGGGATTTATTTTGCAAAGCCGTCTTTGTTTTTTGTAGCTCAACCATTACAAGATTCTTATCGTAAACTTGGCGAGGGTACCATCAATTCAATTCACTGGGCTTCGGCAGATTTACTTATATACCTCTTAGATGGAAATATTTTTTCTATTCCTGTGCGCGAATTACAAATTAGAGCTTTGTATGCAAATGTAATTCCTCTTGGTCGGTTTTTGGGCAAAGTTCCTGCTTCATTTAATGCAAGAGAAGATAAATTTTGGACGAATAAAAATGGAAAATCACTCATTCTAGTTCAAAATAATAGAAATATTACATATTTTACACTTAATGGAGCAGACTTCGAAAAATCCCGCCTTGTAGATACCGAAGCTCATGCTGCATTTAAAGAAAATGTCTATTCTGTAGAAGTGTTTTGGCATAATAACGATATGCCAGTTGTGTGGGTAGAGTCTTTTTTTGAGGGACAGATTGATAATCAAGCATTTAGATTTGCGAATAACACATTGGTGCCGCTGGAAACACCACTTGGCTCGCATTCTCCGCTCTTATCTGCTAACAAAGAACTTCTTGTATTAAATTCTAATAATGGTTTACACGTGTATGATATTGCAACATGGCAAAAAAAAGCACAATTCTTTCCAGAAGCTGTAGAGACTTACGCGTGGAAAGATAATAAGCAACTATACGTGGGCGGGATACATTCTGTTCGAACGTGGGATATAACAACTGGAAAATCTGAGGTGCTTTTTTTGAGTAAGGCAGATAGGTTTGGGTGGAATGCAGATGGTTCAAAAATAATTGCATATTCTGCAGGTATAGCCTACGAATATGAGTCAAAAACAAATACATGGCTCCTTACTAGCGAACAGATGCAAACAGCACAAATTCAAAATGATAAGTTTAGGGTTTTCTTAGACAAAGACACAACGGGAAATTTTGAAAACTCTATTTATATCCGCTCTATTCAAGGATTAAGTGATACGCATTCAATTTTTGCAGATACCGTGCGCCCTCGAAGTGCAAGTCATGTAGAACAAAAGAATATTAGTTTTGTGTTTGATGCATTAGACAATGCCGACGGATTAGCAGTTATTCTAAAAACCCTACAAAAGTACTCGATTAAGGCAACCTTCTTTATAAATGGAACCTTTATTGAACGGTACCCGCAAGCTGTACGAGAGATTGTTGCAGCAGGGCATCAGTGCGGATCAATGTTTTATACAAACTTTGATTTTGCAGACCCCTTATTTACCGCAGACGAAGACTTTGTTTTGCAAGGACTTGCTCGCAACGAAGAATTCTTTTTCTCTGTAACAGGTAAAGATTTATCGCCAATCTGGCACTCTCCAAACTATATGATTAATTCAAGTGTGAGAGATATAGCAACAAAGGCGGGGTACACGTACATAGATCGTGGCTTTGCTCCGCTCGACTGGGTTTCTTTAGAAGTGGGAATGCGTACCCCAGGTTTATATATTTCTTCTTCGGAGATTATCGAAGTGCTTGTTTCTTCGCTGCGCCCAAATATAGTGGTACCTATTAGTGTGGGTATTCCATCGGGCAATAGATTTGATTATTTATATAATCGACTCGATATTCTTATTCAAGCCGCTTTCTCCGCAGGATATGATATAGTGCCAGTTTCAGATAAGTAAGGGGCATGCTACCTTACTTTGAAGTATGTTGATTTAGTATCCATTGCACAGCTTGGTCAAGGTTTTGTTTAAATGAGCTAGCTTGGTCAATGGATCGGTCAGCTATAAGCGGAACTCTTTTTATAATGATATTGTCTGATTTATAAATGGCGCTTCCAATAAGCGTTCCCCGTTTTATCGGTGCAACGAGGTTTTCTTCGACTTCTACAGTACGGGTTATGCGTTTTTCTTTGGTTGAGTCTTGCCGCAAAAGTGTAAAACTCTCATCAGAAAATTCAATAGCATTGAGAGCATTTTGTTTTCCTTGCCAAACATGCACGGGAACTCTTGTTTCGGTATTCAGTGAGAATGTATAAAAATTTGCAAAAGCCCACTCCATAAGATTTGTTCCATCAATAGAGCGGAATTTGTTTCCTTCAATAGAGCCATTTCCAGGTCCCCCCATCGTTACCGAAATAAAGCGTGTTCCGTCTCGTTGTGCTGTAAGCGAAAGGTTAAACCCTGACTCATCAATAAATCCCGTCTTAAGCCCGTCTGCACCCTCTAAAACACCAAGCAGTTTGTTTGTTGCCTCTTGTACGTACGGGGCATTTATGTTTTTTTGTCCCTCGGGCATATTGTGTGGTAATGGGTAGGATATTTTTTTAGCTGAGTGAAAAAGTTGTAGAGAATCAGGGTAACGTTCAATATACACCTTGCTAAATTGAGCAAACTCGCGGGCTGTAGAGGTATTATGTGCGCTATAGCCAGAAGTATCGGCAAAGTGTGTCTTAGTTAAGCCAAGAGATTGCATTTCTACATTCATTCGATCAATAAAAGCTGGAACAGAACCACTAATATAGTGTGCTACAGCTACTGCTGCATCGTTTCCAGAGCTTATGGCAAGCCCTAACAGTAGTTCTTCTAAGGTAACCTTTTGCCCTTCTCCTAAAAACATGAGAGACGACTGTGGTGGTGCATTTATCCACCACGATTCGGGTGGAAGGGGTACGATGTCGCTTAAGGCTACGTTTCCTGCATTGATTTCCTGGAATACAATATGCATTACCACGAGTTTTGTCATTGAAGCAGGCGGTATTTGTTCGTCTGCATTTTTTTCGTACAAAATAGTACCATTTGAGGCGTCAATAATAATTCCAGATTTTGCATACAATTGCTCTGGAAACCGCACTGCAAACGCAGAGTGAGTAAGTGGTAGCTTATTTTCTATGCTTGCATACATCTTTTCTAAGGCTGTACGTTCTTCTTCGCCTAGTTGTTCAATAGAATTGATTGATGTTGTCCACCATGCATATGCACAAAATAGGCAAAACAATAGCGCCCCAAAGCCTATTGAGCAAAAGAAATATAATTTTAATCGAAGCCTTAAACTTCCAAGTGTAGCAGTACCTTTTGACATCAAAAAACCTTATAGTTAAATACACATGTTCATAACAGTTCGTACTTCTTCGAGTGTTGCAGAAGCAACTTCGCGCGCTTGAGCAATGCCTTTTTGTAAGATACTTGTTATATAATCTGGATTTTTTTCTAATTCAGCTCTTTTTTGACGATGGGGACGTAGATAATCGTTTAGTGATTCAGTTAGCATTTTTTTGAGCATACCACTTCCACCGTCACCAATTTTTTCTGCAACTGCTTCTGGTGTGTCTCCTGTCGAAAGAGAAATGAGTTTTAGCAAATTCGAAACTTCTGGGCGGTTTGTTGGATCGTAGGTAATAATGCGCTCCGCGTCAGTTTTTGCTTTTTTTATAAGGGAAGCGGTTTCATCTTCTGTAGCACTGAGCATAATCGCATTGTTTCGGCTCTTGCTCATTTTTTGGCTACCATCTAAACCTAAAATCATAGGAGTTTTACTCAATAATGGTTGTGGCTCTGGAAACACTCTTTTTTTCTTTGCAAAGCGCTCATTAAAGCGGCGCGCAATGGTGCGGCTAATTTCTAAGTGTGGTAATTGATCTTTACCAACAGGAACGACATTACCTTTGCAAAATAAAATATCTGCTGCTTGATGAATAGGGTAGGTATACATGCCTGCATTTATATTTTTCATTCCAGAAGCTTGAATTTCTTCTTTTACTGTTGGATTTCTATCCAGTTCAGACAGAGAAACAAGGGTTAAAAAAGGTAAAAGTAATTGGTTAAGCTCTGGTACGTGGCTATGTGGAAATACGCATGTTTTTCCGTCTTCAAAGTCTAATCCAGCTGCTATATAGTCAGTTGCAAGTTCACGGATATATTCACTAATATTTTCGTACGAATCGTGATCTGTTAAAACCTGATAATCTGCAATAAGAATGTAGGTTTGCACGCCGAGCTTACTCAAACGCACACGGTTTTGTAATGATCCAAAATAATGACCAATGTGTAGGCGTCCAGTAGGGCGATCCCCTGTAAGTACACGATACTTTTGTGGATTCGTAGTTAAATCTTCTTCTAATTTTTTACTGCGTTCAACAGCAGCTTCATATGTTCCATTATATATTTCTTCCATACGTTCTGTTCTCCAATGCCCTTGAGCATAGCAAAAAAAGCGAGATAAAACAAGGGCGCAAGAGGAGATGTGTTGAAAAGAAAAGGCGATGAATAAGGTTAGAATCTAGAATGGTATAAATTAGACAAAATGTCCTAACTTACTTGCAAAAATTTGCTAGTATTGATATACTTACAGAGTGTCTACATTATATATTGTTGCAACTCCTATAGGAAACTTAGGAGATATTACTTTTAGAGCGCTAGAGACGTTAAAGTCTGTCGATGTTATTGCTTGCGAGGATACACGTCATACGCTTCGTCTTTTAACGCATTTCGAAATACGCAAACCGCTTGTTTCGTGCCGCTCTCAAAATGAGATGGTTGCAGCAACAAAGATAGTCGATTTGCTAGACGACGGACAAAATGTTGCCTTTGCAAGCGATGCTGGCACTCCGGGTATAAGTGACCCAGGAGCGGTTTTAGTTGATGTAGCACGAGAGGCTGGCCACACTATTGTTCCTATTCCGGGTGCATGTGCTTTTGCAGCGCTTGCAAGCGTAGCAGGGTCAGGTGGCAAGACACTCACTTTTGACGGGTTTTTATCTCCAAAAGGTGGGCGGCGACGTTCTCGCTTAAAAGAGCTATTTGATACAGGAGATGCATTTATTTTATACGAATCTCCGTTCAGACTAGTTAAGCTTTTGGCAGATATGGCCGATATACATAATAAGCGTCGAGTAACAGTCGGACGAGAGCTTACAAAGTTGCACGAAGAAATTGTAAGTGGTACTGCAGAAGAGTTGAGAGACTTATTTGCATCTCGTTCAAAAGTACAAGGCGAATGTGCAATTTTCGTTTCTGGCGAAAAAAAAGCTAAGAATGCTAAAGAAGATGCCGATAATGAATATGAAGCCTAAATGGCTTATATGATAGAATAGACTTGAAGGAAAGGTAGGGTCGAAGATGATTATTGACCGACTTGGAGGAATAGATCCTCTAAAAAATGTTCAAAATACTCAAAAAGCAGCTCAAAAGAGTGCTTATGTGCAAGGAAGAGATTCTATAACAGTTTCTGCTGAAGCACAAGAGATGGCAGAGGCATATTATGCTTCTGAAGTTGCGGCACAAACTCCTGACGTTCGCATGGACAAAATTGCCGAAATAAAAGAAAAAATTAAGGATCCAAACTATATTACCTCTGCAATGGTAGACGTTGCTGCAGAGCGTTTTATGGATTCACTAGGAATATAACTTATAAAAACATACATTGTTTGAACGGGCGGGACTATTGTTCCGCTTTTTTTATTTAGAACGACTATAAAAATAGAGAGGAAGTAATGGACGATTTTTCTTTAAAAATATCACCAAATATTGTACTTGGAACTCATATGTCAGAACGGCTTGGTTCATTTGTTAGTGAATGGGGCACAAAGTATATGCTTATTATGGATCCTGTTTTAAAAGAATACGGTGTATCCGAGAAAATAGAAACATTTTTAAAAGATGGAAATATCGAATACTTTGTATTTAACGATATTCCTAGTGCTCCCGATTCAAAGGTTTTAGAACAAGCACTAGTGTTAGCACGTGGTGCACGCGTTCATGGTGTTATAGCCGTTGGCGGAACTAAAGCTGCAAATATTGGACGTGCAATAGCCGCATTATATAATGAGAGCCAAAATATTTATGATTTTATCGATGGGGCTCAACCTTATTCTGGTTCACTTCCTTTTATTTTTGTAGCTACTTCAATGAGAGATACTTTTATGTTTTCTGAACGTTCTCCTATAATTGATGCGCGTTCTCGAAAAATTAAGATGCTCAAATTGCAAAATTCACTTACAAAACTAGTTGTGCTTGATGCAAATCTTAGTTCTACACTTACAGAGAAACAAAGAATCTCTCTTGGAATGGAAATGCTCTGTATGGCAATAGAAGGGTACCTTTCCACAAGAGCTTCCTTTTTTTCTGATACATTTGCAGAAAAAGCATTTGATTTAATTGTAATGGCTATAGAAGACTCTTTAGCGCTCAGTGTTTCGAGTACTCCTGACTTATTGCTAATACAAGGTGGTTGTCTTGCTTCTCTTTGTACAGGTATTAGCTCACCTGGCGTAATTTCTGGGCTTGCTGCAGTTTTAAATGCTAGAGAAAAACTTTCTCGCGCAACTATTAGCACAATCTTGTTTCCTTGTTTTATCGAAGAAATGCAACATATAAAAACCCAGCGTCTAGCGCTTGCTGCAAGAAAAATAAATGCTGCTGCAAAGGATTTTTCGGACGAAGAAGCAATTGCGGTATTAGCAGAGCATTTAAGAATGCGTATTGCTCAAGCAGGTCTTCCTTCTCGTCTTAAAGAGCTTGGTGTAAGCCTTGATACTTTAGGAATAGTAGCTCAAGAAGCTGCTCAACTCGATTATATGAACTACAGTGCAAAACCTATGAATGCAGATGAGTTGTTCTCCATTCTAAAAAAAGCATTCTAAACTATGATTCTTCCACACAAACTACGTGAATTAGAAGGTGGTACTCGTCGCAGAAAGCTTGCTCTTTGTTTTGGGGCTCTTGAGCGCGATATAGCTGGAATTGCCGAAATAGGTAGTGAATACTCGTATGCAGCGCTTTCTCGCAGAGATTATGTAAAAAAGCTTTTAGAAATCTTATTAACTGATCCAGGTCTTAACCCAGAACAGCGCGAAAAACTTTCTTTGTATTTAGCTGAAAATCCTTTTGATGAGCATAAAAGTTGCAATTATGCTCGCCACATCTTGCTTGGCTTACTAGGTACACTGCCGGCTGAATGGGATTTAATTATAGCACCTCATGCAGCACCACGTGATAAAGACGGGCGTCTTATTGAGCGTGTTTTTCATAAGGGTTTAATGGTGTATGCAGAAGATATTCGCTCTCCTTTTAATCTTGGCTCAATTTTTAGAACAGCCGAGGCTATGGGTGCAGAAAAAGTGCTAATTTCTCCAAACTGCACAGACCCTCTTCATCAGAGGTGTGTGCGTTCTGCTATGGGATGCGTAGAAACAATTCCTTGGGAGCGCTTATCTTTGGATGAGTTTCCAGATGTGCCTGTTTTTGTCCTAGAGACGGGTGGTACTCCACTTAACGAATTTGTATTTCCTAAGGCAGGAATCGTAATTATAGGTTCAGAAGAATTAGGCGTAAGTCCCGATGCGCTAAAAAAAGGCACATATGGACGCGTGAGTATCCCAATGACTGGTATAAAGGCCTCTCTTAATGTGGGAGTTGCCTTCGGTATTTTACTTAACGAGTGGGTTTCTCAAATCTAGATAAGAACATCACCTTCAGTTGCAAAATCTAATTTAAGCTTATCTGCAATTACTCGTAGAGCGTCTTCATCAGTTATTTTAAACAAATCAAGCATTTTTTGATCAAAGTGGTAGAATTCAACAACACCTTCGTTATAATGCGAAATCATGTTTGCAAGAGAAATAACATATGTTAGTTTTCGAACATCTTCTGGAGCTGCTTCAGGCATGTGGTGATATCTAATTGTTGTAGAAATAATCTCTGGAAAGTTCCATTTTTGTGCGATTTGCATACCAATTAAGGCATGTTCGCTGCCTCCGATGAGTTTTTCAAAGAATTGCTCAGGGATATGTTTTTCTGTTCTAATTGACTCCATTTTTTTGAGAACTTCAGGATATGTATCACAGAAAATTGTTTTACCAATATCGTGCAAAAGTCCACAAACATACGCATCAGCTATAAGTTTTTTGTCGCTTCTGCAAAATAGCAAAGCTAGTTTGTTTGTATAAAAAGCTACTTCTTGAGAGTGTTTCCAAATACTCTTTTTCTCTACTGTATCAGTTCCAAGCACCTTCATCGAACCTAAAGAGAAAATAAGGTTTCGTACTCCACGAATACCAATCAGCTTTACTGCTTCTTCAATGCTAGTACATTTTTTAGAAATTCCGTAAGAGGCAGAGTTAACTAAGCGCAATAAGTCTGATGTAAGACTTATGTCATTTGCAATATGGAGAGCAATACTTGCTAGTGTTGAATCTGGATCATTAAGCAATCGATTGATAGCCGTAATATTCTCGGGAAAGTGTGGAAGTCTTTCAATTACATTTACTATTTCTGCTGAAAGTTCACTAAACTCATCGTCAGTAGAAAGGTTAGTAGAAAGTGGAAAAGAAATATCTACAATAGTTTCTCCATTTACAACGTTTACCCCATAATTTTTTGCACTAAAGCCAACTTTTTGGAGCATTAAAATCATAATAATTAAACCAAGACCTGCACCCTCTGAGTCATCAAGAATCTGCGCAAATGCATCTTGCATCGATGAGTACTGGCGTACTTTCATTAATTTATCGTGAATACGCTTATATTCAAAGAAAGTAAGTTCAGAATTATTTCGAACTTCGAGACGAATTTTGTTATCAATAATGTGCAAAACCATTTTAATATATAAGCCAGCTTCTTCTTGTTTTGCTAAATAATGCTGAATATTTGAAAGAGTGTCTTGCTTAAAGGACTTCATTCCCTCGTTATATTGTGATTCATTATTAATATCTAAATTTTTCTCTTGAAAATAAATACGCTTTGTATTTGCTTTCTTAGCATTTGTGGTTAGCTCATTTGTACAGTATGTAAGATAGTCAACAAAATCTGGATGATTAATTTCGTTTAGGTACCAAACAAGAACTTGATTCATATACTGTTCTGTTTCGTGAGGCAGTGTATATGTTGTAACCGATACCGGAGCACCTTTTTTTATGGCTTGCTTTACCGTTTCGGCTGTAAGTTGTTGTGAATATGTATCCGACACTATCTTTCTCCTTACGCGTATACGCGTTATAAAATAATAGCACTATTTCTAAAAAAATGGTAGATGTATTTTAAAATACTATCAAAAAAAACAAAAAAAAATGTTTTAGCAGTTGAGAGAAGTTAAAAATTCAATTATTATAGTAAAATGACACAAGCATTTTTTGCACAGTTATTAATTCTCATTTTATTATTACTCCCAGCCTTGCACGTATTTTCTCAAAACAAAGAAAAATCACGTTCTGCAGCTTTATGCAGTTCTCTTGCTGTATTTACCACTGTTTTTGCAATACTTGCGTACGGTTTAAGCATGCCATTTTTTTTACTTTTGCTTGTTTCAATTATGTCATGCGTTTTGACTCTTCGCTCTTTTGTACGCTTTGTTATGGGGCTCGCTGTAGTGCATACAGGTCGTTCTTATTTTAGTGCTGTTATTCAGCTTTTATTGGTTGGGTCTAGTATACTCTTTTGCTTTCTTTTTCGGCCTGTTCCAGTGCCTCAAGAATTAATAAAAAATGCTCCAGTAATGGAAGAAGAAACATTTTTGGTTGACTATAACTCATCTCAACTTATGCCAGAATATGCAAAAGCAACAGTAGAAATGACCGTATTACGTCCAAAGAATATGGGTCCTGCTGTTCCAGTTTTATTATATGTTCCCGATATTTTTTCAGATGCGCAATCAAATTTTGCTACTGCATATATGCTAACTCAAAAAGGTTTTGCAGTTGCAATGCCTTTCTTTGCGTGGGGAGACTCATTTTTAGATATTGCTTATGCACGCTTTACCTCTAACGCTTTTTTAAACCGGTTTACATCGATATTTTTTTTAGATTATTTTAATCAAAACTATAAGGATACTATTGTTAGCAAGAGAATGGAGTTTGAATATATAACCCATATGTTAAAAAACAAAATACTTCCGGAATCTATAAAACACAGGGATGTGTATTTGTTAGTTGACGGCACTGTACGCCTTGCAAATATTCTTGCATCTGTACCCGAGATGGATTTTAAAGGCACATTTATTATTAATTCCATTCATAATAAGCCATATATATACGAAGCTGGTTACGGAAATTTAGGTGTTTATCATCCGTTCGAAGCTTATCTGCGTGGGTACAGCATAGTTCAAGATAAAGAATGGGAAACACCTCAACTTATTGCAGAAAAAATATTGGAGGATTACAATGAATTATTCGGAATTAGATAACTATTTTAAATCATTTTTACCTATCGCAGATTTTGCAAAGGCAGACCCTTCAAAAAATGGTGTGCAAGTACAAAATGACGGCTCTAAAATTACAACTATAGCCTTTGCAGTAGATGCTTGTTTACAAACAATTGAACAAGCCGCACAAGCTGGGGCTCAAATGCTCTTTGTTCATCATGGTTTGTTTTGGGGGCACGAACAAACTATTACAGATAGTTTTTATAAACGGATTAAAGCACTTGTAGACAATAATATTGCGTTGTATGCATGTCACTTGCCACTTGATGCACACCCTGAGTTTGGGAATAACGCGCAACTAGCAAAGAGGATAGCTTTACAAAATATACTCCCCTTTGGTGAGTACCACGGTATGGATATTGGTTTTATGGGCGAATTACAAGAGTCTCTTTCAATAGACGATTTGCTTGTGCGACTATTTCCTGATGGAGAAAAGCCTATTAGTGTTTTACCTTTTGGAAATAAAGAAATAAAAACGGTTGCTCTGGTTTCTGGTGGCGGCGCAAGTGATCTTGGCGAGGCAATTAGCAAACAAGTAGATGTTTTTATTACTGGCGAAATTGGACATGCTGAATATCATGTTGCACTTGAAGCAGGTATAAACGTAGTTGCAGGCGGGCATTATCAAACAGAGACTGTTGGGGTGCAAGCTATTGCAAAAAAAATAATGGAAGAAACGGATATAAAAACAGTATTTATACCTGTTCCAACCGGATTATAAATATTTTTCTATAATTTTATTTTAAATATTGGAGAGTACATGCAATCTGAAACAAAACAAAAAATAATACCTTTGAGTCTTTGTATAGGAATCCTTATACTAGATCAAATAACTAAATTAGCTATAGTTCATTTTATTCCTCTATATTCTATTGGAGCTTCTTTTTTTGGAGATTTTTTAAGAATAATTCATGTTACCAATACTGGTGCAGCTTTTAGTTTGGGCGGGGAACTCCCTCATTTTTCTCGCATGCTAACCTTGGGTTTTTTGCCTCTTGCTGTCCTTATAGGTGTTATTGTAATGTATTTTAAGTCAAACGATTTTACACGATTGCAACGTTGGGTTATTTGTGGAATAGTTGGGGGTGGTTTTGGTAATCTAATAGACCGTTTTTTTAGACCTCTCGGAGTAGTTGATTTTATCGATGTTAAATTTTATGGGTTATTAGGGATGGAAAGATGGCCTACATTTAATGTGGCAGATATGGCTGTAGTAATATGCGGTTTTTTGCTTTTAATATCAACTTTTAAAAAGGACGAGAGTAGTAAATAACATTTAAATGAGTCATACTCTCATCTATTGATTTCTAGTAGCCATCAGACATTTCACGGTTCATATCTTTTTGACAGAGTTCTGCATATACAAGACTTCTTAGTTTTAGCATATCTTTTCGTTCTTGTGGGAACGGCATAAATCTCCAGAATATTCCTCGTATTTCTTTTGGTAGGCGTTGCATTCCTTCAGCCTCTTTTGTCATCCACAGAATATAATCTGCTATAAAGGCATCTTTTACATCTCCCTTTATTTTTTGAGCATCAAACCATTGATAATATTGTCCAGTAAGACCTTCTTCCATCCAGAAATACGAAGCCTTTTCTTTTGCTACTTGCCAGCGTAAGTCTGCAACAGCGGTAAGTACTGTAGTTTGTAAATCTCTTGGATACATTGGAACAACAATGCGGCCACGGCTTGTTACGCGATTGTATCGATCAAAGGGCTCCCAACAAAAACCTATATCTCCGTACGACGGAACTAAAACTACATACGGAACAATTCTGTTTTCTGAGCGTTTATGTGTACGTACAAAGCAATAAGGGTCTCTCTCTTCTACCCATGCAAGTGTATTGAGTACATTTTCTCGGAATCCTGTTGTTCGCTGTATTGAACGACAGTACTCTTTTACAAATATAGGAAATTGATTACCTTGACGACCGGCAGTCATTTTTGCCATCTGTCGTACAGTGTTTAATTCGGTTATAATTTCTGCAGAGCTTACTTCGGTTCCGGCATCACCCATAGCCATTTTTTTCTGGGTAATTGAATGAAACTCTTCACTTGCATTTTTATATTCATTTATTAAGCCTTGAATATCTTTGTCAATTCGTTGTAAAGATCTTAGTCGATCGGTTATTTCGCTAAAAGCTGTTTTTTGTCCTTCCGAATAAGATGAGGTGTGTCCATTCATTCCTATTAGTGGTGGGTGGTCGCACAAAAAGTCAATCTTCTGTTTTAATTCTGCTTCAACCATCGCGCGCTCTTGCTCGCGAGTTTTTAATTGGTTTTCTGCATTTTGCATCTTACCTCTAACCTTACCGCTTGCGAGCTCAAGTTTTTGAGATTCAGCACCCGCACTTGATTTTTGAGGTTTTGCCTCGTCAGTTGCAGAAAGTGTTAAAAGTCCTACGCCAATATCATGAAACCACTCATCTAAATAATAAACAGGTTCTCCAGTTTCGTTCGTATCAATAACTTTTGAAAAATAATCTTTTTGTTCAGGAGAAAAAAGTGTTGGGCTTACAGCACCATAACGGACCATGTACTTTTTTGAGGGCGGGAGGCTTGGATATGCCATTTTTGGCACAACTGAGCGTAATAACTCCCAGTATGTCATGGTAAGTTGCTGTCGAAAAACAGTTTTATCTTTTGGGTCTGTGGCTGTTATAAATTTGCTTAAGAGTGTATGTAGTTTTTGTGCATTTTGATCCTCTCCTGTAAGAGCTGCTTTGTAATAATTTGGATCGTCAAAAAAACTGTGTCCTTCGTCATTAAAGAATTTTTGTACTGGAGAAAATGTTTTTAGAGACATGTCGAGAGATGGAGCCTCTCCTGTACTGTTACTTGCTGAGTCAATTGTTGGTGAGTCGAAATTTGAATCACCCAAAGAAGGGCGTTCTGATACTTGAACATCTGCTAAA
>CAYJNB010000017.1:0-19491 GCA_964371205.1 uncultured Treponemataceae bacterium | reverse complement strand
TTTTATATATACATCACCGCATCCTTCATTTATCATTGGCTCAAGGGCAAGCACCATACCGGCTTGAATTCTTGGATTAGGTCCTCTTGCAGGAACGTTTGATATGGCTGGATCTTCATGAACACTTAAACCAACACCATGTCCACAAAAATCAAAGACAACACCAAAACCCTCACTTGTTGCATAGTCATATACCGCATGGGAAATATCTTTAATTCTATTTCCAACTTTGCAAGCCTTAATTGCTCGATTTAAACACTCTTCAGTTACAGTCATTAGTTTTGATGCTGTTGGACTAACATCTCCAATGGCAATAGTTTTTGCCCTATCGCTAAAGTAACCATCTAAGTCTATACCAATATCAATAGAAACAATATCTCCGTTTTTTAGGATTCTCTTTTTAGAAGGAATTCCGTGTATTACTTCGTTGTTTATAGAAATACACGCAGCTCCAGAAAAGTCTTGGCTATACCAAGCCGGAATACCGTTATTCTTTGTTATAAAATCTACACAAATAGAATCTATGTCTTTTGTACTCATTCCCTCTGTAACTTGAGGTATTAAGACATCAAATAATTCGGACAATAGCTTACAAGACCTTCTAATGCCTATAATCTCTTTTTCATTTTTTAAACGTATCATGCAACACCAAACCTTTTTTTAGTTCTTGTAGAAATATATACACTAGGATCCATGGCTAATGCCTCTAGTAAGCATGCAGTAGCAGCCTCCATATCTCCAATTTTATCGTATGTTTCAGCCATAAGCCGTAAAATAACCGCCTCATCTTTTTTTTCAAAGCCTAATTCTAAAGAATCCTCCCAAGCATCTAGAGCTAATTCGTCCGAAATACTTCCGTTCAACTTAAATTTAAGAATATTTCTAGTAAAATCGAGTACTTCGGGAAAAAACAAATTAAAATAGGATCGTTCATTTTCCATCTTTATAACTTGAGCGAGGAGTTCATATGCTTCGTAATAATTGTTTCGAAATGATAATTCTTCTGCTAATATAAATGCACAGTCCATAAAGTCTGAACGTGAAAAATATTTTTTTAAAGAAAAATTAAAACTTGAAGACGATAACTCTTTATATAATTTTACTGCATCATCTTCTCTATCTCTCATTAAATCAAAAAAAATAAGTTTACAACGGCTCTCTTCGTCTGTTCTCTTTAATAACCACGTACGGTAATCAGGTGCAATTTTTCCTTCTGCTTGCCGCGAATAACGTGCAGCATAAGTCGAATCAAATATTGATCGTTGGTGTGAATTTGAAAGAATTTCATACGCTTTTAGCAAACGATGAAATGCCTTTTCTTTTTTGTGATCTTGTTTATCTGAGAGATCTGGGTGTAATTCTTTTGCTTTTTTTCTAAAAGCTCTTTTTATTTCTGCTGCACTTGCTGTAGTTTTAACACCTAGTATAGTATAACAGTTTTCCACTTAAACTAACCTAGCTTTTTTCCTGTATGTAGAGCATGATCTGCGTTTTGAATTATATCAAAATAGTCAAGAAGCATACCCTGTTTTTCTAATTCATTCATGAGCAATCTACATGTCTTGCTTGAACCGATTCCGGATTGCACTACTAGCGCACATCCTTTTTTCCCAACTATTGAGCCTTGATTTGTAAGTATTTGGTTTAACTTTTCTGGCGGGTTTGCACTCAAGATTACACCAGAACCTACTACTATCGAAATATAATCATATGTAGCAAGCCTTACCTCTGATGAATCTTGATAACCATTGATACTACTTACGTGATGCCCGTTGTTTATTGCCGAAGATTCTAAATTTTTTAAAACTCTATCATTTTTATCACTTTTTTTTAAAAAGTGCAATATGAGAATTCGCATGATTGCTCCTAATTTGCAATGTAATTGTGAATAATTCTAAGCCATTTTATACAAATCTTCGATCATTTTTTCTTTTACTACAAGAACAGAAGTATTTGCATTTACAAGAATTTTTCTATAAGAGGTAGACAGAACATCTCTCTGATCAACACCTTCTTTATCAAAACCGCCTAATAAAATAAGATCTGCTTTAATCTCATCAGCTGTTCCAATAATCTCAGACCAAATTGCACCGCTTCGCAGCTGAGTACTTACCTCTACTCCCTTAGATTTGCCCAATTCTTGAGCATAATTTAAATAGCGCATTCCATCTGCATTAAGGCTTGCTTCGTACTCAGCACTCTCATCTTGAACAAAAAATTTACTTAAGGTAAGTTGTTTTAATGTAGCAGTATCAACAACGTATACTGCAGTAAGTTTACAATTATATAATTTAGACATTAATATACCATATTGGATTGCATGTAGCGATGCTTCAGAATTATGAACAGAAATTAAAATATTGTTAAAAAGTGGTTTTACCATGCATACTCCTTGTCATTTTATACATTCTTACTCGTATTTTTTGCCTTCAAATTTTTGAGAACGAAAACATTTTCCCTTTCCCTCTCTTCTAAAACGCCCTCTATATAAACCTTGGTTTCCTTTGTTTGAGGAATTACCATTTTATCTAAGGCATTCACTCTACGTTGTGTTTTTTTAACTTCTGCAGCTAATCTCCAAACTATGGTTCTTATAGATGCCATATCAGTTAATAAACGTAAAAGTTCAAAAAAATCAGCCATTACCTTATCTGTATCAGCAAAAGAGTCCATAAAAGAGTAAAAAAGTTCCCTCTTTGGTAACTCTACATCAACAGAAATAAATGGCATACCTGCAATTACAAGATTTTTTTCTCGTACATTAAAATCATATTCTACCGAAGAAGCTATCCTTTCAGCTCTATCTCCTCCAACAGCCATGAGCATATTTTTTAATGCAGGATACGCTTGATCGAGCATTTTATCGATGTCTCGCTCAAGTAATTTTACACGCTCAACCATGTGCATCAATTCCATTACAAGAATTTCTCTCTTCTGTTCAAGTAACTCATATCCATCTTGAGCTGTAGATAAACGCTCTTTTATGTCGAGTAAATTTGATTTTGTAGGTGCAATAGGTAGTCTAGCCATAGTAGTATACCCTAAGTTTTATTTTTTGGCAAATATTTTTCAATTAATTCTGCCTTAATTCGGTATAATTCATCTCGAGGCAGAGCCGATAGAACACTCCATCCTATATCAAGTGTCTGCTCAATACTTCGATTTTCAAACTCATCTTGCTTTAAAAATTCGTTTTCAAATCTTTCTCCAAAATGAATATATGCTTTATCTATCGCTGAGAGTTCTTCCTCACCAATAATTGCAGCTAAGTTTCGAATATTTTTAACTTTCGAATACGCAGCAAAAAGTTGACTTGAGACATCTTTATGGTCTTCTCTTGTCATTCCTTCTCCAATACCATCTTTCATCAATCTAGACAGACTTGGTAGACCAGAAACTGGTGGATACATTCCTTTTTGAGAAAGTTCTCGGTCAAGTACAATTTGACCTTCTGTTATATATCCTGTAAGATCTGGAATCGGATGACTAATATCATCATTAGGCATAGTTAAAATTGGTAATTGTGTAATCGACCCTTTAGAACCTTTTATTTTACCTGCTCGCTCATATAATTCAGCAAGATTTGAGTACAAATATCCTGGGTATCCTTTTCTTCCTGGAACTTCACCCCTAGTTGTAGAAATTTCTCTTAACGCCTCACAATAGTTTGTCATATCTGTCATCACAACCAAAACGTGTTTGCCACACTCATAGGCAAGATATTCTGCAGCAGTTAGAGCGCAACGCGGTGTAATAGTTCGTTCAATCGATGGTGCATCTGCAAGGGAAAGGAACATAACAACTTTTGAAAGAACTCCCGAATGCTCAAAGGATTCTGTAAAAAAACGCGCTACGTCGTATTTAATTCCCATTCCAGCAAATACCATTACAAATTCTTCATCAGAATTTCTTATCTTTGCTTGCCGTATAATTTGTGCAGCAAGTTGATTATGTGGTAATCCATTTCCAGAAAAAATTGGAAGCTTTTGTCCTCGAATAAGTGTTGTCATTCCATCAATTGCGCTAATTCCTGTTTGTATAAAATCTTTTGGATATATGCGCGCATATGGATTAACCGGGTTTCCATTTACGTTTAGCTTCTTAGAAGAAAGTATCTCTGGATACCCATCTATTGGCTTACCTAGACCATTAAAAATCCTACCTAAGAGTTTTTCACTTACCCGTAATTCCATTGGGGTATCTAAAAACTCAATCATGGTATTATCTAAGTCAATTCCAGAAGTTGTTCCAAAAATTTGTACTACAGCTACATCTTCAGAAACATCAATTACTGTACCTGTTCTTTTTGCCCCATCTCTGTCTCGTACAGCTACCATTTCGCCATAGAATACATTTTCGGTGCGTTTTACAACTACAATTGGCCCATCTACGGTAGAAACACCGCGGTACTCCATTCCTCTCATTTTACACACCTACCTTTCGATACAGTTTCTTTAATTCTTCCATTTGCTCTGCCATCCTTACAGCTATTGCAGAGATAGGCGTTAAATCGTTATTTGGAACTGTTGTCTTTATTCTAACTATTTCTTCTCGTACTGGTAATGCTATTATTTTTGATAGAGGTGCGCCTTGTTTTACAAGATCTAATGCATTTTGATAAAAACGCATAATAAGTTCTAGAATAAGAATTTGCTTTTCTGGAATTGAATATACATCTATATCATCAAACGCATTTTGCTGAAGAAAACCATTTTTTATCATATCTGCAATTGTAAGAGTTAATCGCTCAGCATCTGGGAGTGCGTCCGGCCCAATAAGTCGAACAATTTGTTGTAAACGCTGCTCTTTTTTTAAAAGCTCGAGTGCTTCTATGCGCACTGTGTGCCATCTTTGATCAACTTTGTCCCACCAACCACGTACTTCAGTGGCGTACTCTGAATATGAGTCAATCCAGCCTATGGCCGGATAATGGCGAGCATTTGCTAGTTCGCGGTCTAGAGCCCAAAAGCAACGAATAAATCGCTTTGTATGCTGAGTAACAGGTTCAGAGAAGTCTCCTCCTGGGGGTGATACAGCACCAATCAAAGACACAGACCCTTCTTCCCCACACAATGAAGTTATGCGACCAGCTCGCTCATAGAATTCAGCGAGTCTAGTAGGTAAATAAGCAGGAAACCCTTCTTCTGCTGGCATTTCCTCCATACGACCAGATAGTTCACGTAAGGCCTCTGCCCAGCGACTTGTTGAATCTGCCATAATAGCTACAGTCATACCCATATCGCGGTAATATTCGGCAAGAGTAATGCCTGAATAAAGAGAAACTTCTCGAGCTGCTACAGGCATATTTGATGTGTTTGCAATAAGAATAGTTCTTTCCATGAGAGAGCGCCCAGTTCTTGGGTCAATTAATGTTGGAAATTCGCTCAATACATCAGTCATTTCATTACCACGCTCTCCACAGCCAATATATACAATTAAATCTGCATCACACCACTTCGCAACAGCATGTTGTGTCATGGTTTTACCAGTTCCAAATCCCCCAGGAATGGCTGCTGTACCACCTTTTGAAAGAGGAAAGAAAACATCTATTACGCGCTGTCCTGTAATAAGAGGTTCACTAACGGATAATTTATTTGCATAGGGACGAGCTTTTCGAACAGGCCAGTACTGAGCCAAGTACAGTTTCTCTCCTAGCTCTGTTTCGCCAATACACTCGTTTACAGTGTACTCCCCTTCTGTTGCTAATTTTGAAATTGTTCTACCACGAATTGTAGGTGGTACTAGAATCTTGTGCAAAATAGAAGCTGTTTCTTTTACGGTTCCGAGTACATGACCAATAGCAATACTATTTCCTTCTTTTACAGTAGGTACAAAATGCCATTTCTTTTCTGTATTTAAAGGCTCTTTACGCTGTCCTGGTAGTAAAAATGCCCCACTTTCTTCGTACATACTCTCTAGAGGTCTCTGAATCCCATCGTAGATTGTTCCAACAAGCCCTGGACCCAAATGAACTGAAAGCGGTCTTTGATTACAAACTACCTTTTCTCCAATTCGCATACCAGTATCGTCTTCATATACTTGTATAGTTGCAACACCTTCTTTTTGACGAATAATTTCGCCAATGAGCTTTGCTTCTCCAACATCTACTACATCGTACAGACCGCAAGCTTCAAGTCCTTCTGCATACACAATTGGACCTGATATTCTGGTAACCCTACCTTCAATCATTGCTTAACCTCCCGCAAAAAAGCACGTCTGTAAGCTCAAAACGTTTTATGTCTAGTAACTTTTCTATCAGTTCAGCAACAGTTATTCTACAACGTACTGAGCCGTCAGATGATTCGATAAGCATCCCAGTTTCTGCATGTAATTCAATTGCATTTGCGTCTGATAAAAGGTCATATTCTATTTTTGCTGATTTTTCAATATGATTTTTAGCAAAGTTTTTAACATCTTTTTCATCTAAACCATGATAATGAATTTTGATATCTTTACCTGCTAAGTAAGATGTATACCTAGTAAACTCTGAACTCAGAAGTGTCATTATTTTATCTTTAGACAGAGAATATACATAATCTGACACAGCTTTTTCGATTGCATTACTTTCGTACGTAACTAAAAATCTTTCTTTCTCTAGAGGAAGAGCTGCATCAAGATCGCTTTTATATTGTGCAATGCGATCATCACACTGCGCTTCCTTTTCTTTTGTTGTCTTTTCGATTTTTGCCAAAACGTCGTTTAAGATCTTTTGTCCATCTGTTTCAGCACTTGATAACAGACGGTCTGCTTTTTTTCTTGCGTCATCATATATTTCTTTATCAAGTATCTCAGTAGATCGAAACTCTTCCATAACCATAACCTTTATTAAACATGAATACCAATAGCCTCACGTATTGCTGCTGTAAGACTCTTTTTGCCCTCAAGTCGTCCTCGTAAACCCGGAACTTCTACAAGTAGTGGGTATTCACCTTTTTTCTGCCATTCAAATATCTCTTCTTCTAAGAGCATAGAGATTTCTTCTGTAATAATTAAAACTCTTGGTCTTTGTTCTGCAGCAGGTAGTCCAGATAAAGCATTGGATTTGCCTGTTGCATAATTAAAGGCCTCAAGAGCTTCTTCGCGTGTAACTGCAACAACTCCCTTTACCCCAACCAGGGAAAAACCGAGTAAAAGTTCACGCTCGCCGATAAAAAAATATTTCACCAACTAACCTTTACTGAAAGATAATTAAGAGTGCTACTAAAAAGCCCCATAAACATATACCTTCTGCCAGTCCAACAAATGGAAGAGCTTTACCAGATAGCGAAGGATCTTCTGCCATAGCACCCATAGCAGCTGCACCAATTTTACCAACTGCTACTCCACTTCCAATACAAGCAAGTCCAACAGCTACACCAGCAGCTATAAATTTAACACCTGCAGATATAGAAGAATTTTCTGCTACTACTTCGTGTTCTACTACTGCAACTTCCGGTTCAACAACTACAGTTTCAACTGCTTGAGCACTTACTAATGTTAAGCTAAAGAACAGAGCTACGGTTAGAATAATAGTTTTGATTTTCATAAAGTCTCCTTATAACTTTAATTATTACTAGTTTTTATATATAAACCGAAATGGTTGAAATTCCGTTCCAGTTTCGTTAAAAAATTTAGAGAAAAACTCATAGTATTGTAAGCGAATTACTTGTATTGCAACAATGAGCCCTTCTAAAAATATTACTATTGTATTTCCAAGTATTAACACAATAATTCCAAGAACTGTGTGAACTTCGCTAATTGCATCTGTCATAGTAAAAATTACATATCCTAGAACAACATGAGAAAGAGCAAAAGCTCCAACACGCAAAAAACTAACAGTATTCGAAAAATATCCAGAAAGTAGCTCGTAAACCTCGACGACACTTTCTACTAACCCTGGTCCGAATCCGTTTTCGTAGATTGGCCTATGTCCATTAAAGAAACGTTCAAGTGGATGAGCAAAAAATGTTCCTGTTGCAGTTGAACCTAGAACGACCCAGTCGTACCACAAGATTCCGCCACCACTTAATACTATTCGGATAACCATAAAAAGTGTGTACCAAAAGAAAAGTGCCCCGAGTATTCCATTCTTACCTAAAAAAGCTTGTGGGTAGCGACGTAAAGATATATTATTAATAAAATTAATAACCAGTCCAATTGAATTAATTATAACGCCAATAGCTACAGTAAAGCCAAAAAACATAAAAAGTTTATTTACTGAATCTGAACCGTGCGGCATTAGTTCTAATATTGGTGCAAATGCATTTTCTGGACCAAGTACTAAGCCGGTAACATACAAGCCAAATGGACGTAAAAGGGTTGTATTTGCAAAAAATTCGCCCGTTAATAAGCCCATTAAAAAGCTACTTGTTCCAATAGCTATAAATATAAAGGCATACTTTCTCCACGATTCGAGTTTTAATACTCTAAAGTGCAGTAAGAATCCTACAAGAACAAAGAATAAACCTTGACCTGCATCTCCAAACATAAGACCAAATAACAAGGTGTAAAAAAATGCAACAAAGGGAGTTGGGTCTATAGTTCCATAGAGTGGAGCACCATAGCCAAAAATCATCCCTTGAAAACTCTTAACAAAAGCATTGTGTACAAGCTTTACAGGTACTTGTTCATTGCCTGATCTCACTGCACTAACCTCATTTGGAGCATACTGACGAATAGCTATACGCCCTTCAGTAATACTATCAAGCTGATTAAGCATAGTTTGAGAAACCTTGGCAGGAACCCACCCTGTTATTCGATACACTTGATCGGTTGCTTCCAGTTTGTCTCTAAGGACGTTAATTTGCATTCCTATCGAAAATATCTGTAATAAGGAATATAACTCGCCTGTTGCATCTTGAGCAAAGTTCTTTCTTTCAATAGACATTTGGTCTACACGCTTTGCAATAACCTTTGCTTGTTCTTTGAGTCCAGCTAATACATCATCAGGAATACCTTTAAAATCCTTTGGAATCTCTATAGGAACAAAACCATAATTCTTTAATTCAGTTTCTAACACAAAGCGAGCTTTGCGAGATGAGGCTGCCAAAATTCTTGATTTATCTTCCCCTAAAGGTACAATTACTGCACGCTTATTAAGGGACTCAGATAATTCATCAAAATTATTTGGGTCTATTTTACCTATACGCAATGATAAAAATGATAAATGCTCTAACTCACTATAAGATGCTTTAAGATTAACAAAAGCTAAGGCCTCTGTATAAGCATCTTTTACTCGTTTTTGTTCTTCCAAAAGAGCTATTTCTTTCTCTCTTAAGGTGTCGCATCGAGATATAAACGCATTTGCAAGCTCAAAATCTCTTTCCATTGGAGCATGAGAGCTTTCTGTATAGTCATAAATATCTTCAATTTTTAAATATGAGCGAAGTGTTTGCAGTTTTTCAAAAATATCTCGAGAAAGATTTTGATTTGCATTAGTAGTCGAATTTTCTTTGTAGTCAGTATAAAATTGAAAGTTAGCATCTTTTCCTAAGTATTCAATTACCTTATTTATATCATTTTTGAGTATAATTAATTCAATAAGTTTCATTGTGGCGGTTCTCGCCATAGCTTCCTCCTAAAGTACTCCGGCAAAATCTTTTAAGGTCTTTGACTCTACGTTAAGGCGAAGTCCTTCTGCTGCAGTGCGTATTAAATCAAGTTCATGTTGTTTTATTTTAAACCAGCATACAATCGAACTAATGCTAGGCTGATTGTGGAATAAATTATATGCCATTTCTGTCAAGTGTGCGTTTGCTTTTTTTTGCATCCAACGTGGATCCAAAGTCCAAAGCCCTGTTTCTTCTGGGGGATTGAGTAAAAAGTTGTATTCCCATTTTTCCCACTCTGAGTAAGAGTCAAGCGGCTTTTCTAAAACTTGCACTGCTTTACCAGATAGTACATCCGTTCTACTTGGTGTATGGCTTGCGCAAGCGAGAGTATTAATAATAGTGTCATTTGCAAGTGAGTAATAGGTTTTTAGGCGTAAGGCCCATATAATATTTTGAATTACTATCTCTTCTCTTAAAAGTTTTTCGGAAACAAATCTCTCGTTGGAACTTAAATCATTCAAAGAATTCCACAGTTCATGTATACACTGCTGATCTAGTTTTGTTTCTAATTTTTTTACATCTGCCCCCGAAACAGGTTCCTTTAACCAACTTAAAGGAGTTCCATGTGTAATGCCTTCAATGCTAGGCCAAGCTTTATAGTGTAATTTTGCGTGTTTACCTAAATCTGTTAAAACGGGAAGAATTGTATGTTTGTGTGCTAAAGCGTAATTTATTTTTTTAATATTTGAATATTCGTAGGTACGTAATAAACGTAAAAATATTTTTGGGGGATTTGTAAACTTACTTATGAGAGCTGTGTACTCTTGTAAAAATTTCTTTTCAGCTTCTTTTTCTATTTCCTGCGCAAGTAATGTCTCTGGTACTAGAGGTACATTTGTCTTGAACACTTGCAACCATAAGTCTTGTAAAGAGTTGGATTCAAAAAGAAGTTTAGAGCGCTTTCCAATAAAGGACTTAGCAAGTTTTCCACTTGCTTGTGCATACACATAATCAAGCGCTCCTGACCTTCCCATCATAGAAGTATAGTTCCTGTTTTAGAAAATAACATTGAATCAAGTTCTGTATGAAGTAATCCAATATCTTGTTTCCAAGATTCCACTTCTGAACAGTACTCAGAAAACGCTAGAGATTTTGCTTCTTCGAGTCTTTTAGACTCCTCAGCAAATCTGGCTTCTGTTTTTTTAATAAGCTGCTCGTAAGCATCTTTAAACATCTTATCAGATTCTTCTCTTACAGTAGCTATTCTCTTGTTATACTCATCTTGTGCTTCGGACAACAATTCTGCAGCTTGTTTTTCTACCTCAAAAAGATGTCCAATAATATTTTGATCTTCAATCATAGTTCTTCCCTTAGACTACTGATAACATCTCTTCATAGCGGTTAATGACATTTAGAACGGCATCAGGACTTTTTTGCTCTAATAACTCGGATGCAAAGGCTGGGTCTGAAAGAAGCTGAGCTAAACGTTTTAGAACACGTAAATGTAAGTCGTTATCGTGTGGTGAAGATACTATTAAAAATAAAAGGTGTACAGGAGCTTTATCTAAGGAGTCGTAGTCAATACCACCACGAGAAATCCCAATTACTCCGTGAACACCTTTCACAGTCTCGCATCGAGCATGTGGCACAGCTATGCCGTGTAAGATACCAGTTGACATCTTTTGCTCGCGCTCATAAATAGCTTCGAGTAGCTTTTCTCGACTAGAATCGGGATGAGCTCTTACGTACACTTCGACAAGTTCTTCAAAAACTTCGTCTTTATCGACACTTTCAAGTTCAATTTCTATTGCTTTAGGTCCGAATGCTTGTGCAAGAATCATAGAACTTCCCCCTGTCTTCTAGTTAGCTTCTAACTCGGCTGATTCTGTATTTGCTGGCTCTTCATTGCTCTCCCACCATTGTGAAGGAGCTGCCTCGTTTTGTTGAACACCAGGGTTTAACTGCTGTTCAGAAGGTGCTTTGTTTAATAAAGCTAAGCCCAAACTTGAAACAAAAAATAGCGTGACAAGCACATACGTTGCCTTAGTTAGAACAGTTGCAGAACGAGAACCGAATGCTGCTCCCCCTGCACCTCCAAAAAGGCCACCCATTCCACCTTCATCATTTTGAAGAAGAACTAATCCAATCAATAATAAACAAATGATTACAAATACAACAAGTAAAATAATTCCAATAATACCCATTAATTATACTCCACATTTAAAGGAATCTAGCTACCATGTAAAAATAGCTTCATTACATGGTATACTAAAAAGAATATTTATGCAACTAGTTTACTTTAGCAATTACACCAAAAGTATCAGCTTTTAGAGCAGCTCCGCCAATAAGGCCTCCGTCGATGTTCTCTTTTGCAAGAAGATCTGCTGCATTTTTATCGTTCATTGAGCCACCGTATTGAATATATGTTTTTTCTGCTACATCTGATCCGAACATATCAGAAATAACTTTACGTACAAAAACATGTATTGCTTCTGCATCTTCTGGAGTTGCTGTTTTACCAGTTCCAATTGCCCATACTGGCTCGTATGCGATTGTTACCTTAGCCATTTGAGCAGCAGTTACGCCTTCTAAGCCTTTGCGAGTTTGTTCTTCGCATACAGCTTCAGCTTTACCAGCCTCACGTTCTTCGAGTAGTTCACCAATGCAAAGAATTACTTCTAAATCGTGAGAAAGTGCAAGTTTTACCTTAGCATTAATCATAGCATCATCTTCTTTGTAAATGTGGCGTCTTTCTGAATGTCCTAAAATAATAGTGTCTACGCCAAGGTCTTTTAACATAAGCACCGAAACTTCTCCAGTGTGAGCACCAGATTCTTCTGTAGACATGTTTTGAGCACCGAGCTTAATATTTGTTCCCTTTACAACTGTAGAAACAGCATCAAGATTTGTAAAGGATGGTGCAATTAAATATGTATTCTTTCCATCTTTTAATTCAGCTACTAAATCTTTTGCTAAAGCTACTGCTTCTGATTTAGTCTTGTTCATCTTCCAGTTACCGGCAATAAAATACGGTTTTCTCATTAGATACCTCTTTTTTCTTTTTTTTAATATTAGATTATTTTTTTTCTCTGCGCAAGAGGTTATGAAATATTTTGTAAATTTTGGCTTACAACATGCTAGGTAGGTTGCTTCTAAAGAAAAAAAACTATATATTGTAGTAGGGAATTTTGAATGAAAGTATGCCTAAAAAGCAAATTGCAATGTATTTTTATACTCTTCTTTTGTATTGCCTCCGCTCTTAATGCCGAGAATTCTAATAATGTTATTAGAGTTGGTATTTTTGATTATGAAGGATATTACAGCTATGATAATAACAATAATGTATATGGTTACGGCTATGAATATTTAGCAGAAATTAGAGAGCAAGCAGATGTTCAGTTTGAATTTGTTTATAGTAGTTGGCAAGGCTGCGTTGAACTTTTAGAAAAAGGACTTATAGACATACTAGACACCTCTTCTCCAACAAATGAATGGAAAGATACTTTTTTATTTTCAAGCTATGAAACGGGAGAAAGTCACGGAATTTTAACTACTACTCGTGATTCAAAGCTTTTCTTAAATGATTTTAACACATTTGATGAAATTAGGGTTGGTTTAGTTCAAAACTCAATTGTTTCCAAAGATTTTATCGAATATGCAGACGAAAATAATTTGAGTTATAAAAAGGTATATTTTGAAACCTTCTCAGATATGAAAGAATATCTAGACGAAGGAAAAGTAGATGCGATAGTAACCAGCAATATTCGAGTATTACAGGACGAGCGTGTTGTTGCCTATTTTTCTTATAGGCCATTTTATTTTATGATAAATAAAAATAAGCCTCACGTTAAGGCAATCATTGATTCAGCGCTTGCAGAAATAAGAACTAAAAGACCCAGTTTTGCCGTAGACTTATTTCAAAAGTACTTTGGAGCTTCAAATATTGTAATCCTATCAGAAACAGAGCTTAAATTTGTAAAAAATACTGACCCCATAAAAGTTGTTTACGATAGTAATTGGGCTCCCTTTGAAAGTTATAATAAAGACTTACACATTGCTCAGGGGTTGAATGTTGATTTATTCAATCAAATTGCAGGACAAACAGGTATACCTTTTGAATTTTTACACGGATATTCTTACGATGAAGCTATAGCAATGGTTGTTAATAAAGAAGCCGATATGCTTTTAAGTTATGATACAAACGAAAAGAAAGCTGCTGAGCTGGGAGTAAGACTGTCTGAGACTTTTTTAGAAAGCCCCATTGCTATTGTAGGATTGAGTTATGAGATAACTGAAGATTCAAAATTTGCAATTTCTGAATTACATCCAGTTATTTATGAGTTTATTTCCTCGCGTTTTCCAAAAAACAAAATTGTGAAATATCCGTCTATCGAAGAGTGTTACAAGGCTATAAAAGATGGAGATGCAGACTTTACCGCTGAAAATGTGTATGCTGCTATGCAAGTTATTAGAAGTGGCGATTACGGAAATTTACTTATTCCTTCAATTACCAACTTAAAAGATCGCTTTTCTTTTATGTATCGAAATGACATAGATCAAATACTAGTAGAAATTTTAAATAAATATATTACAGCTCTTCCCCCAGAAGAAAAAGATACCCTATTAATGACTTATTCTGCCGATACACAAAGTTCGTTTCTTGAAACATTTTTTAAAAGAAATGCCTTTGGATTATTAGTAACAATTACGTTTCTTTTTCTTGTAGTGATTATAAGTTTTGTAACAATAGTAGTGCTTCAGATACGAAATACAAGAAAAATTTGGAGTCATGTTTACGTAGACCCTGTTACAAAAGGATCAAGTTTTTACAAATTTAGAGAAGATTTAGAAGAAATATTAAAGAATACAAAATGCTATTATCATATTTTTCAGCTTGATATAAATAAATTTAAACTTATAAACGAACTATATGGGGTTGAAGAAGGAAATTTAGTTTTAAAATCAGTAAATGATACGTTTTCTAGTTTCTTATGTGATGAAAAACATGAGAAAGATAAAGGTTTGGTAGCAAGAAAGGACAGAGATACATTTATTATATTAATGAAATATGAAGATACAAACAAAGAAACAAAAAATGGTATTATTCAAGAGTACGCAAAAATCTTTAGAGATAAATTACAAACCAGCTGTTCTCATAAGCTTCATTTTTCTGTTGGTCGCTATTTAATTGACCCTGATGAAAAAGACATCCAAAGTATATTAGAAAAAGTTAACTATGCACATGGTATAGCTCGCTCGAAAGGATCGTTAGATATTATTAATGATTATGATGCAAGTTTAAAAATTCGAGCTTTAAGACAGCGTGAAATAGAAACAAAAATGCATATTGCAATTCAGGATTCTGAATTTCAGGTTGTTTTACAACCAAAGTATGAATTAAAAGGTGAGAGCATTTGTGGTGCAGAAGCTTTGGTGCGCTGGCCAAACTTTAAACCAAATACTCCCTTGTATCCAGATGAGTTTATACCCTTATTTGAGCAAAATGGTTTTATAATTGATTTAGACTATTACATGTTTACACAAGTTTGTATTCTTCTAAATAAATGGAGCTTAGAGGGTGTTCCTCTTATACCAATATCTGTCAATTTTTCTCGTTTACATATAAAGAATGCAAATTTTGTTAATGAATTATGTGCAATTGCTGAAGATTATTCTGTACCAAAAGAATTTTTAGAAATTGAACTAACAGAAACTTCTTTGCTTGAAGCAGCTGACGACACTTTGCAGAATATGGCTAAGCAGCTTCGCGATGCTGGATTTGCATTTGTTATGGATGACTTTGGTTCTGGATACTCTTCTCTTGGTTTATTAAAAGATATTGATGTAGACATTATTAAGCTTGATAAATCTTTTTTTACAGATAACAAGTCAAAAGAAAAAGCACATATTGTTCTTGAAAATATATTGCAGATGATAAAATCCCTTGGTATGGAGACTGTAGCCGAAGGTGTAGAAACTAAAGATGATGTAGAATACTTACGGAGTATTGGATGTAATATTGTTCAAGGGTATTACTACTCTCGCCCACTCGTAATTGAAGAGTTCATGAAAATTTATACATAATTTTCTTGATATAATTACATTGTAAGTTAGAATTATGCAGACATCACATATAAAACTACAAAAATATTGGAAAACAACACGTAAACTAACAAAACCGCTTTTAACATGGTTATATGGATTCTCTTATAAAATGGCACCTGAGATAGAGGGAAATTATCTTGTACTAGCAAACCATAACGGCAATTTAGATCCTTGGCTTTGTGGATTAAGTTTTGAAAAGCAAATGTACTTTTTAGCTGGAGAAAATGCTTTTAGACTTGGTTTTTTGTCATGGTTAGTAAGAAAACTATGGAGCCCAATTTCTAAACAAAAGGGTACGAGTGATGTTCGTGCTATGATGGATTTGCTACGTCATTTAAAAGAAGGCCACAACGTAAGCCTATTCCCTGAAGGAAATCGCTCATATAATGGAGTAACTGGAGAAATCTTACCTGCTATTGGAAAGCTGGTAAAAAAATCCGGAGCTGCACTTGTAACGTATAGATTTAAAGGTATGTACTTTTGTACACCTAGATGGGGAAAAATTTTGCGAAGAGGCAAAACTAGCGGCTCTGTTATAAATGTGTATACAAAGAAACAATTAGAGTTTATGTCTGTAGAAGAAGTATATAATCATATTTTGGAAGATTTATACGAAGATGCCTATGCTACCCAGAAAAATAATCCAGTCCGATTTTCTTCTAAAACTAGAGCTGAAGGTATAGAGTCTGCACTATTTCTTTGTCCACAATGCAAAGCCATAGGCTCCATTCATTCTAAAAGACAGTTTTTTTGGTGTAATAAGTGTGGCTCCCGCTCAGAGTATAATGAATATGGATACTTGGAAGGCGATTTTTTATTTAATACGATACTTGAATGGGATACTTGGCAGGAGACTGCACTGTGTAGCTATATAGACCTACAATTAAAAAATGGTTCAAAGGCCCCTTTACTTTCTGATAAAGATTTACAATTAAGTATTATAGATAGTAATCATAAAGAGCATAGAATCTGCAATGGAGAGTTGTGCTTATTTGAGGATAGAATTACAGTAGGAAGTATTGAGTTTTTGTTCTCGAGTATAGATGATTTTGCCCTTGTGTTTAGACGAACATTGTTGTTTAATACTACTAATGGCGAGCATTATCAAGTTGTTTCAAAAGATTTTGCGTGTGCAAAAAAGTACATTAGTGCATATACATATTTAATTTCTAAGACATAGAGTTGGAGGTTTTTGTGGAAATATCGTTACAAAACGGACAATTATGGGGCTTTATAAGTCAAATAGGTCTGCTAAGTTTACTGCTGCTAATCTCAAATATACTACGTAGAAAAATCAAGAGTATTAATAAATTCCTTGTACCCACCTCTGTACTAGCAGGTTTTGTATTACTTGCATTACGAACAACAGGTATTATAAAAATTGATATTAGTGTTTTAGAAGCAATTACTTACCATGGAATCGCTATAGGTTTTATTGCTATGTCTCTGCGCGTTAAGAAAAAAAATCTACCTACAAACGGTGACTCATTCATTGCATTAAAAACCGGAGGAATTATTGTAGCAACATATATTGTACAGGCAATTGTTGGTTTAAGTATTTCAATTACACTTTCTTTAACTATAATGCCAAATATGTTTCGAGCGGCTGGTATTTTACTCCCAATGGCCTATGGACAAGGCCCAGGTCAGGCAAATAACATTGGTGCCTCCTATGAACTTTTTGGTTTTGCTGGGGGTAAAACGTATGGTTTAGCACTAGCTGCTGCAGGTTTTCTCTGTGCCTGTGTCATTGGTGTACTATATTTAAACATAATAAAGAGAAAAGAAAAATTTAGAAATATTGCTAACGCTGAAAAGCCAATCTTGGTATCTACTGATATGTTTCAATGTGAAGGTGAGATTCCTATAACTGATTCGGTTGATAAGTTCTCTATTCAAGTGAGTCTAGTAATAGCTGTTTATTTTGCAACATATGGAATAATGTATGGCTTGATTACATTTATTCAAGCATATATTCCTAGTATTTCAAGCTTAGTCACACCTCTAATAATGGGATTCAACTTTATTATTGCTGCAGGGTTGGCTATGTCCTTTGCTGCCCTACTTGCATATCTTCGAGAAAGAAAGATTATGACACATCAATATCAAAATAATTATTTACTTAATAGAATTTCTGGTACTGCATTTGAGTTTATGATTATTGCAGGTATTGGAACTATAAATATTGATGATTTATCTACACTTTGGGTTCCGTTTATTTTAACAGTTGTCTTTGGAGCAATAGCTACCTTTTTCTTTTTATACTGGATTTCGAAATATGTATTTAAAGGGTATTTTGAACAGGGGTTTGTTTCTATGTTTGGCATGCTAACTGGTACAATTAGCTCTGGTATTTTGCTTTTAGAGAATTAGATCCCTTATATGAAACTCCAGCAGCAAATAACCTAATTGTAGGCTCTAGCACAGCAATAATCCTAGCTTTGCCTATTTTGTTTTTAGTTGGAATTGCACCTCGCACTCCCCAAATGCCAATACTAATTATACCTATTACATGCGTATATTTGGTAGTAATGCTATTATTAATATTTAAAATAGGCAAAAAAAAGAAAGATTAATTTAAATTAACTCTAAAAATTGTATAATTACCCTTTAAGCCTTTAAAAGGAGTTTTATCCTTACTTACAACCGCTTTATATTTTGTAAGAACTAGTTGAACTTCTTTTTTTTCAAAAACGTTTTCTGATAAGACAATTTCATTTGGCTTAGCCACCCCTTGTATACGTGCAGCTGTATTTACCGTATTTCCAAAATAATCGAGCCTGTTGTTAAGATTTACTACAATTGTTGTACCATTATGAATGCCCATTTTAACTTCAATTTTAGTTTCTTCTGGTTTGGAAGTATAGAATTCCTGTAATCTCTTTTGTGCTTCTAAGCTACATTCAACGGCAACACTTTTAGAGTAAAATACACCCATTACCGCATCTCCAATTGTTTTAATTGGAGTTCCTCCAAATTCCTCAATTGTAGAGAATAATATTCGAAAATGCTCCCGAACTAACTGGAAAGCCTTGGCATCGCCTAGGCGTGAATATAAATCTGTAGAACCTTTAATATCTGTAAATAAAATACATATATTTTGAATCTCAAGACTTTGGTCTTCTAGCAATACGTCATCATTCATTAATTCACGATAGGTGGGATTATTTATAATATCTGTTCCATGGATAATATACTCACTATACCAAAAAAAGTGGCCTCCGTCCTTAAGGCTTTCTGTAATTGAGTTGTAATAATCATCATTGTATTTGCTAGATATATTTTTATATTCTGGATGAACAGTAAAAAAGACTTCTATTGTGCCGTCAAGTACATTATTAAAGTTTATCTTACAGTTTCCACAATAGTTTTCATGCGTTGCTTCGTGGATTTTTAATGTTTCAGTTGAAATTCCTCCACAACTTGGGCAGTGATACATCCAAGCCATAGTAAAAATGCCCTCTGTTACACCTCTTATAAAAGCGCCAAGCATTATATCTCGCCTTATTCCAAAACGGTCTGCTATTTTATATACATTTATATGATATAGGTTTTCGTCTTTTGTATCTGTAAGTAAACTTTGTAATTTAACTAATATCTTTTTTTCTGTTTGTATGCGTTTTTCAGTTAGTTCAGCCATGTTAGTCCCCAGTAATGCTTTTTAACAGTTAGTATCCCTAACTGTTAAAAAGATTATAAGGCTAGTTTTGAGAATTGTCAAATTCTTCAATTTGATTGATTAGCGAATTTGGATTGTCAAACCTTTTGAGTCTCTTCTTGTTCATCATGCTGTACAAGACTGGAGAGATAAAAAGTGTCATAAATGACCCTGAGAGTAAGCCTCCAACCATTGTTA
>CAYJNB010000016.1:12626-19978 GCA_964371205.1 uncultured Treponemataceae bacterium | reverse complement strand
TTACTTTGCAACCATGATCTAAAAGCATAAGTGTTGCAACGGTCGAATCAACTCCGCCCGACATGCCAAGTAGAACTGTAGAACCTTTTTCTGGTAGAGATGTGTATTCAAAATCAAAGTTACTCATATGTTGACTATACGATTTTTTCTAAATCTTGAAAAGTAGTAAGCTAAAGCTTATTTTAGTATAAAAACTCATTCAATTTTCATTTTACACTTGTTTACTAGACTATAGGAATGCTCTGTACTTAATCATGCTATACTTTCATTACAAACATTTCAGGAGGTTTGCAAATGAGAAAGTACATTGCAATTGTTGGCTCTACAGGTCAAATTGGTAGGTATCTTACTGAAAATCTGTTAGCTGCTGGGCATCGAGTTAGAATGATTGCACGAAAACGGGATGCGTCTACTAACAAAATGGTAACAGATTTCGAAAGCAAAGGGGCAGATTTTTTGCTGGTAGAAGACACTGCAAATCCTGATAAGATGTTCGAGGCAATGAAGGGCTGCGATACCTTTGTAGCAGCTGTTCCTGGATCGCAGGATATCATCTTAAAACTAGAACCAATTTGGCTTGAAGCGGCAAAAAAGGCTGGAATAAAACGGTTTGTTCCTACAGAGTTCGGAGCTCATACGCGAAACATTGATTATGGAGACGGCATTATTTTTGATCATAAAAAAGATTTTCATAAAAAATTGTTTAATTCTGGTTTAGATTGGACCCTTATTTACAATGGAATAATTCATGATTATGCATTACCAAATATGAGGTTTTTTAACGAAATAACTACTTTTGGAAATTTAGATATTCCAATTTACACTCATGTGATAGAAGACATAGGTCGACATGCAGCTTTGGCAATTACCGACGATAGAACACGCAATAAATGTGTACAAATGGATTATCAGTGTATATCACAAAAACAAATGGTGCAATTTGTAAAAAAATATTGGAGTTGTGAACCGTTGGTGTATAAATATTATTCAACAAAATATATTCAGTTGCAAAAAGAAAATGCCGGAGACCAGATAAGTGCTAAGGCAGGTGCAGAAACTGATAAAGAGCGCTGGGGGATAAATAATGTAGTGTATGTACTGGGCAAACTGCATGCATTTACCGATGAAACAGTGCGTTCTAGCACGCTTTGGCCAGACTTTGTATCAAAGACACCTGAGGATTCGATTAAGGATCCTCGTTTTTTCTTAGAGCGAGCATAACTTTGTAAGTAAGATTCTTTTTTTATGCAATCTTTAAAATACATAATTATTCATTATGTCCGCTCTTTCCTTTTTTTTATTTTTAAAATATAATGAGTATGTCTTATAAGGAGGTTACTTATTTGACATACACATTTAAAAATTAAGGAGTTTTTATGAGTCATCCGATTGTTGGTGTAAACGAAAAACCACCCGCGCTTCGTTGGATTGCGCTTAGTTTTCAGCATGTATTTGCTATGTTTGGAGCAACGGTATTAGTTCCTCTTTTAACAGGCTTAAACCCATCTACTGCACTATTTACTGCAGGAACTGGTACATTAATCTACATCCTTATTACAGGTGCAAAGGTTCCTGTTTTCTTAGGGTCCTCTTTTGCCTTTATTCCGGGATTAATTGCTATTAGTTCAGCTTATGGTCTTCCGTATGCACTTGGTGGAGCCTTTGCTGCCGGTATGTTCTACGTATTTATAGCAGCAATCGTTAAGGTTGCAGGTAAAAACTGGATAGATGCAGCTCTTCCTCCAGTTGTAATTGGTTCTGTTATTATCGTAATTGGTCTTAATCTTGCACCTACAGCAATGAGTATGGCAATGAACGATGCATCAGGGAATTATAGTTTGGTTATACTTTCTATAGCTGTATTTACTTTGTTGGTAACAGTAGTTGCAAATATTTTCTTAAAAGGTTTTTTTAGTATTATTCCTATTCTAATCGGTTTGGTTTCTGGCTATTTATTCACGTTAATTATGGGAAGTGTTTTTCCAGCCTATGATTTAATTGATTTTACTGGTGTTAGAAATGCTGCATGGTTTGGTGTTCCTTCTCTGGTAATGCCAAAGTTTAATCTAGTTGCAATTATTACCTTTATTATTATTTGTCTTGCAACCATGTGCGAACACTTGGGTGACACAATGGTAACTAGTCGCGTTGTTGGAAAAGATTTTTACAAAGATCCAGGGTTGCACCGAACATTACTTGGAGACGGAATTGCTACAGCATGGGCTTCTTTTTGGGGTGGGCCTCCTAACACAACCTACGGCGAGAATATCGGTGTTATGGCTATAACTCGTGTATACAGCGTTTGGGTAATAGGTGGAGCTGCAGTATTTGCTATCGTTCTTTCATTTATTCAAAAATTTGGAGAATTAATTCGCACCATTCCAACTCCAGTAATGGGTGGAATATCTATGCTCTTATTCGGAATAATTGCTTCTAACGGTTTACGTACACTCGTAGATAGTGGTGTTGATTATAAGTGTAAACGCAATTTAACTATTTCTTCAGTTATTTTGGTTGTTGGTATTGGTGGAGGAAAACTCATTCTTGATTTAGGCGGGGATTTTAAATTCCAACTTGCCGGTGTTGCTCTTTCAACCTTAGTAGGTATAATCCTTAATTTGGTTATTCCAAAAACTAACGCCATTATCGAAGACTAGAACAGCGCCAAATATTTAGGGAATCTGTCTCAAAATTAAAGCTTGAGACAGCCACTTCTACCCGAGTTTGTCGTAGGTTAACGACAAACTCGTTTTGCGTACCACTGCTTCCATGCAGTGCATTTGTTCTAAAGGGGTTTATATGTCGATATGTTTGTACAATGGAACGATATTAAGCGGTTTTTCTGTAATGGAAAAGTGTGCCGTTCTTATTGAAGATGGTCAAATCGCAGATGTTTTTAATCAAAAAAGATTTGAGCAAAAGAAATTTGATTCAAGTGTACGACTTATCGATGTAGAAGGCTCCTACATTGCTCCTGGCCTTATAGATACCCATATTCATGGTTTTGGTGGATTCGGTACAGATGATTTTTCTACGGACTCTATCTTAGAAATGTCTGTTAAACTGGCAGAGTATGGGGTAACAGCATTTCATCCAACCTTGTATCCTTCGTCAATAGACAAGATGGTAGAAGGAATAAAGGCAATTACTGGAGCAATGGGAAAAGAAAAAGGTGCAGCAATTATGGGATTGCACCTCGAAGGACCTTTTTTATCTGCAGATAAGTTAGGTGTTCAATTACCAGATAGCTTGCATCCTGTCGATATTCCGCTTATGGATACGTTGTGGAAGGCTTCTGAAGGTCATATTATTAATATGACTGTAGCGCCTGAATTAAAAGGGATGCGAGATTTAGCACTGTATTGCCTAAAAAAAGGTATTGTCTTACAAGCAGGACATACTGATGCAAAGTATGAGCATATGGTCGAAGGAATGCAAGCTGGCATCCTGCATTCTACTCACTTGTTTAACGCAATGAGTCGCATGGATCATCGTAATCCAAATGCTGCCGGTGCTATTTTAATTCATCCAGAGATGTCTTGCGAAATTATAGCAGATGGTATTCACATTCATCCTGCATTATTCAATTTGCTTTTACGCGACAAGAGTTCCGATAAAATTGTATTAGTTACCGATGCTCTTACACCAACAGAGCAAGCAGAAGGTCCATTTTTTGCTAATGGCGAAGAGGTCGAATTTACTGGAGGTTGCTTCCACCGTAAGTCTGATGGTGTTATTGCGGGCTCTGCACTAACAATGATTCATGGTGTAAAGAATCTTGTAACCTATGGTTTTTCTATTTCAGATGCAGTTCGCTTTGCTACAACAAATCCAGCCTTAATTATGAAACATCAAAAAAAAGGCTCTCTTATTCCTGGATATGATGCCGACATAACAGTTTTCGATAAACAATTTAATGTACTGAGTACGGTTATTGGCGGTTCAGTTAAGAAAATGGTATTATGAGATTAATAATGGACTTTAGCACATAATGCGTATAGTAAAGCAAATACAAAAACTAATTGATAAGATACTACGGGATCAACAACTCATTTTTGCCCTGATTGTAGGGCTTATTCTCTTTGTTGTATCTACAGGAATTTATGTATCTGAACAATTTGCAGGTTCAGGTTTTGACTCGTATTTTGATACACTTTGGTATGCTATTGTTACGCTTACAACAGTTGGGTATGGAGATATTTCTCCTTCAACAACGATCGGTCGTGCTTTGGGTATGGTGCTCCTTATATTTGGAGTAGGTATTTTTGCTACAATTAGTGGTAAAATTGCCTCAATGCTCTTTGATTTTCGTATAAAAAAAGAAAAAGGTTTGATTATGTTAAAGCAAATGCGAAAACACTTTATTGTCTGTGGTTGGAAATTCGATTTTGACCTCATATTAGAAGGTATAATTAATTCTAACCCTGATATTACACTTGAAAAAATTGTTTTAATTAACACCGCGCCAGCAGAAAAAATGGAGAAAATTCTATCCGATGCACGCTTCTCTGGTATTACCTATGTTTCGGGCGATTTTACTGAAGAAGCAACCCTTTTGCGTGCAAAAATAAAAACTGCTGATAGAGTTTTGATTTTATCGGATTACTCCCAATCATTTTCTCCTCTCGAGATTGATTCGCGCACTGTAATGGGTGTGCTTTCTGTAGAAAATGCAAATCCAAAGGTCTATGTTGCCGCAGAATTGATTGATAGTAAATTTGAAAAACACTTGTCGATTGCGCATTGCGACGAAATAATACTCACTGCTGAATATGAGCGTAACCTAGTAGTATCTGCCTCTAATGGCACGGGCTTGAGTCATGTATTACGTGATCTATTAAGCAAAAAACCTGAGGAAGGCTTGGTTATTTCTCCTATCCCAACTGAGTACATAGGAAAAACGTATGCAGATGTAGTGCAATTTTTTGCAGAAAGGGAAGAGAGTAGCGAAAAAAATCCTGTACCAATTGGCTTACTCGAGAACACAGGAAATCTTAACGAGAGACGACGGGAAGCGCTTACCGAAGCTCAAAAAAATCCAAACGTAGAAACTGTTATAGAAAATATGAAGAGAGTAAAACAGCTCAAAAGTAATCATCCTGTTTTTGCACCTCCTCCTGATTATATAATAAAACCGTACTGTAAAATAATTTTTGTATATAATGTCGCTTATGTAAATGTAGAAAAAAAACAGGAAGAAGCACATGTTTAGTGAAAGTGAATTACTTGAAAAACTAACTAAAACAGATTTATTTCAGGATTTTTCTGAACAAACAGAAGAAAACAGTGTTATTTTACAGGAAATTTTATCTGTTTTAACCTTACAGCATTTTAGTTCGGGGCAAAATATTATTACTGAGGGAGAAGAGGGTTTTTCTGTATACATCTTGATAGAAGGAGATGTTCGCGTTCTTAACACAACTCCTTCTAAGGAATCTTTTGCCGTTGTTAATTTAAGCGCAGAACAGCACGTGTCGTTTGGCGAGATAGCACTCATAGATAATGATAAAAGATCTGCAACAGTACTTGCGTTAACTGATTGTAAGGTACTAGAACTTACCAGAGATGCTTACGTAAAAATATGCGAAAAAAATCCTCTTATAGGTTTTAGATTAACAACAAGGATAGCTCGAAACGTGAGTGCGTCCCTTCGTAAAGTAAAAAAAGATACACTTGTGCTGTATCAGGCACTCCTCGAAGAGATTGACAATTAGTGCTATCTACGTCATAATTGCCGCATGAACCAACGAAATATATTTGAAAACATTTCCCCTTTAGATCACAGATATTCACTTTCTGCACCGGAGACTTACAAGAAGTTAAGTGCTTATCTTTCTGAAGAAGCCTCAGTAAAGGCATGTATACGTGCAGAAGCTGCACTCGTTAAGGCTCATCTGTCTACTCGTGGACTACTGACTCCGGACCTAGAAAAAAAACTTGATAAATCACTTGAATCGGTAACCAGTACTGCAGTATACGCAGAAGAAGAAAAAACAAAGCACAACGTACGTGCACTAGTAAATGTACTGAAAGAACATGTACCACAAGACATAGCACCGCTTGTTCATTTAGGAGCAACCAGTGTAGATATTTTGGATACTGCTTTTGCGTTACGCGTAAAAGGTTGTACTCAAGATGTTATTGTTCCATTATTAAAAGAATTAGAAATTATTCTTTGCGATATAGCAGAAAAAGAGGCTAGTACACCACAAGTTGGGCGTACTCATGGTCAACATGCCGTGCCTATCACCTTCGGTTTTGCAATTTCAGAATACGTAAGCCGTCTCGGCAAATCAATCTTAGAAATCGATAGACTTGCAAAAAATGCACGCGGAAAATTAGCCGGTGCTGTTGGTGCATATAATGCAACAACCATGATTACAAAAGATCCAGAAGAACTTGAACGACAGTACTTGAGCTATCTTGGACTTGAAGCAAGTGAACATTCAACACAGCTAGTTGAACCAGAATATATTTTACGCATCTTACTAGAAATCAATGTTGCATTTGGTATAATTGCAAACCTTGCAGACGATTTACGTAATCTGCAGCGTTCAGAAATTAACGAAGTACATGAATATTTTAGTAGTACACAGGTTGGATCTTCAACCATGCCACAAAAGCGCAATCCATGGAACTCCGAGCACGTAAAGAGTTTGTGGAAGGCTTTTGCGCCACGTATTATGACTTTTTACATGGATCAAATATCAGAACATCAAAGAGATCTTTCTAACTCTGCTTCTCAGCGCTTTGTATCCGATTACCTTGCAGGTTTTACACTTGCAGCGGAACGCATGAAGAGTATTGTAAGCGGAATTAGCCCTGATCCTGAACAATTATTGTCTAACCTTAGTAATGCAGGTGGTTCAGTTAAGGGTGGAGTTCTTGCAGAACCTGCTTATATACTTCTTGCAGAAAGTGGTATTTCTGATGCACACGAAGTAATTCGTGTTATTACCTTAGATGCCGAAAAGAGCGGAATAAGTTTTTACGAAGCTCTAAAAAAACAAGAAGAAGCTTTTGCAAAAATTACTGCTCAGTTGGAAAAACTAAATATAGAGAATCCAGCAGACTTTTTTGCATATCCACAACGTTATTGTGGATTAGCAAGTAAAAAGGCAACAGAATTAGCAAAAAAATATCGTGCACTGATGTCTTAAAATATATTACTAAAAACGGAAGTTTTTAGTAATCCCAATAAAGCGCCATCCGTGGCGCACCGCTAACGCGGAGTTTTGAGGAGTATGTATAAAAAATGACATCCATGTCATTTTTTAACAGGCAGTTTCAAAAGCACAGCTTTTAAAACTGCGATATGCGCCATCCGTGGCGCACCGCTAACGCGGAGTTTT
>CAYJNB010000016.1:9043-12526 GCA_964371205.1 uncultured Treponemataceae bacterium | reverse complement strand
AGCTTTTAAAACTGCGATATGCGCCATCCGTGGCGCACCGCTAACGCGGAGTTTTGAGGAGTATGTATAAAAAATGACATCCATGTCATTTTTTAACAGGCAGTTTCAAAAGCACAGCTTTTAAAACTGCGATATGCGCCATCCGTGGCGCACCGCTAACGCGGAGTTTTAAGGAGTATGTATGAACGTTGTAGTAATTGGTGCTCAATGGGGCGATGAAGGAAAAGGAAAAATAGTTGACTTTTTAGCACAAGATGCTGAAATTATCGTACGCTATGCAGGTGGTGCAAATGCAGGGCATACCATCGTTATTGGAAGCGAACAATATGCGCTTCACCTCGTTCCATCAGGAATTCTCTATTCAGATAAAACTGTATACCTCGGTATGGGAATGGTTATTGATCCTGAAGCTCTCTTTAAAGAATTAAAAATGCTCGAAGATCGTGGCATTCAGTGGGAAGGTCGTGTATTTATTTCTGATCGTGCTCACCTTGTTCTTCCTCGCTATTGCCAAATGGATAGAGAGCGCGATGCTGCACGCAAAAAGCCAATCGGCACAACTGGCCGCGGTATTGGTACTACATATGCACTTAAAAGTGAAAGAGACGGTATTCGTCTTGCTGACCTTACTTGGAAAGAAAAAATGGACGAACTCGAAGAAGAAGATCGCGCATTTTTAGCTCCATACATCGACAGACTCCTTAAAATGAAAGTTGATATTACTTCAGAAATGTGGAAATATCGCGGCAAAAATGTGCTTTTTGAAGGTGCTCAAGGAACACTTTTAGATCTTGACTTAGGAACATATCCCTATGTTTCTTCTGGAATGTCTTGTGCAGCGGGTGCTGTTACCGGTTCTGGAATTGGTCCACGCAGCTTAGACCGCGTTTTGGGTGTATTTAAAGCTTATTCAACTCGTGTTGGAAATGGTCCAATGCCTACAGAATTTGATGAAGAAACACAAAGTGAATTATACCACTATGTACGCGAAACAGGACGTGAATATGGTGTAACAACTGGCCGTCCTCGTCGCTGTGGATACCTCGATATGGTAGCTCTTCGCTATGCGTGTCGTACAAACTCAATTGATGAGCTTGTATTAACTCACCTAGATATTTACGATACATTAGATACTATCGAAGCATGTGTTGCTTATGATATTGATGGTCGCATTGTTGAAGATTTTCCAACATCAATCGAAGAATTAAATAGAGCAAAACCTGTTCTTAAAACATTCAAAGGTTGGAATACCTGTCTTAAAGAGTGTAGAACCTACGAATCTATTGCAGAAAATGCACGTACCTATGTTGAGTTTATTGAAGAATATACAGAAACACCGGTTGGTATTATTTCTGTTGGATACGATAGAAGCGAAACATTTATTCGTGTAAATCCTTGGAAAAAATAAAGTAATTATAAGTGTGTATGAAATAAGCATGCACACTTTTTTTCTGCTTACTTTGAAAACGACAAAAAATATAAATTTGTCAAATTGAAATAATATATATGTAAAGAAATGTTTGGTGAGTTATCGCCACTAAAGGAGAAAATATGGTAACAGCTAAAGAGTTAGGAGCTCTTACAATTAAAGCACTGTACAATCATAGTATAAAGAATTTTGGTGACTGTAAGTCTTTTGGTTTTGCTATGGGCGATGCAATGACTTACGCAGAGTTTAGTGTGTTTTGCGACCAATTTAAAAGTTTGCTTTATGCTTTAGGTATTGAAAAAGGGCAAAAAGTTGCAATATTAAGTAATAGTATGCCTAACTGGGGAGCATCCTTTTTTGCTATCGAAAGACTAGGAGCAATTGCTGTTCCTCTTTTACCAGACTTTTCTCCAACAGAAGTCGAGACAATTTTAAAACACGCAGATGTAGCAGGTATTTTTGTATCCGAAAAACTATTCCCAAAAGTAGAAAACCTTGATGACGCAACCGCACCTTTTATTGTTAAGTTAGACTCTATTGAATTAGTACGTGGAAAAAAAACACGTAGTGAATCAGATGTAATAGTCGATGTAGAAGTTTTAGAAGACGATACTGCATCTATAATTTACACTTCCGGTACTACAGGTCGCTCTAAGGGAGTTGAGCTGTCTCATAAAAATCTTGTTTTTGATGCAGTGCAATGTCAATATTTACAGCGTATTCATAAAAGGGACAAAACGCTCTCATTCTTACCGCTTTCTCATGTGTATGAATTTACTTTGGGCTTATTACTAATGGTTATGAATGGAGCTGCAATTTATTATCTTGAAAAACCACCAACAGTAACATCTCTTTTGCCAGCTCTTGCAAAAGTTCGCCCTACATTTGTCTTAAGTGTTCCTGCTGTTGTAGAAAAAATTTATAAGAATAAAATTATTCCAACCTTTACAAAAAATGAACGAATTACAAAAATTTATGCAAATCCAATTTGTAAAAAAATACTTCATAGAATTGCTGGAATTTCGTTAAAGAAAACATTTGGAGGTCGCTTAAAATTCTTTGGTATTGGTGGCGCAAAGGTAGACCCAGAAGTAGAACAATTCTTAAAAGATGCAAAGTTCCCGTATTCAATCGGATATGGCTTAACCGAAACAGCTCCTGTTCTTGCCGGTTCAATGCCAAACGAAACAATTCCCGGTACTGTAGGGGGCTTTCTTCCTGGTGTTGAATTAAAAATTCTAGATCCAAATCCTAAAACTGGTATTGGTGAGGTTGTTGCTAAAGGCGATAACATTATGAAGGGATACTATAAAGAACCGGAAATGACTGCTGCTGTTTTTACTACAAAAGAAGATTCTGTAGGCGAGGGCTGGTTTAAAACCGGTGACTTGGGTTCTATAGAAACACGTAGAGGTAAACCGTGGCTTTCTCTTAAAGGTCGCTTAAAAAACGTAATTTTAAGTGCTACAGGCGAGAATATTTACCCAGAAGATATTGAGTTTGTATTAAATCAGCATCCACTTGTATCTGAATCTCTTGTTGTTGAAGAGGATTCAGGGCTTGTTGCTCTTGTGCAATTGAACGAAGAAAAAATGCAAGAAAAATTTGATGCAAAGAAAATGATTGACAGTGCAATGCAAGCTGCATCAGAAACAGTGCACAATCTTACAGAAGATTTTTTATATATGCAAGAAGATATTCTTACAGAGATAAAGTTCTTTGTAAATGAGCAAGTAAATAGATTTTCTTCAGTTGGGCGTGTTCGTTCTGTTCCTGAGTTTGAAAAAACAGCTAGCCAAAAAATTAAGCGCCATGTGTATGGTTCTCAGAAAAAAGATCATAATAGCGTAGATCAAGGACACACTGTAGAACACATAGAGAACACCGAAAACAAAGAGTAAAGATTAAGTTAAAGAGTTTTCTTAAAAGAGCTCTTTAACCAATTTTTTGAATGTATTGCCCCTTTCAAACTCGTTTTGGAACATTCCAAACGACGTTGCACCGGGCGCAAATACTACAATTTGAGTCGTACCCTGGTACGACTTTTTTTGTGC
>CAYJNB010000016.1:1194-8943 GCA_964371205.1 uncultured Treponemataceae bacterium | reverse complement strand
CACCGGGCGCAAATACTACAATTTGAGTCGTACCCTGGTACGACTTTTTTTGTGCTTGTTCAATAAAGTACTCTTTTAGCGTTTCTAGCATTTCCTGTAACGAATTATACGGACCAGAAAATGCAATATTCTTTTGATTCAAAAGAGGGATAAGCTTTTGAGTTCCTGTTCCTTCTAGCAAAAATATTTTTTCTGCTCGATGCGCTTCGTTAGCAAGTGGCTCAAAAATAAGGTTTTTATCTGTTCCTCCGCTCAAAAAATGAATATTTGACTCAAAGGCATTTAAAGCGGCAGCCGCTGCCTCTGGAATAGATGCTGCAGAATCGTTGTAAAAACGTATCTCTGTATTGCTGTCTTGCTCTATTTTCCATGAATGGAAATATTCAAGACGGTGATGGATTCCTGGAAATTTTGCTAACTCTTCTGCAATTTTTGATGGGGTAACCCCCATAATTTTTAGCACGAGAGCCGCATTAAGGACGTTCTCACGCATGTGTTCGCCTGGGACAACTAGATTGCTGCCTAGTATAAAAAGAGGCTCTGTATGTGCTTCTATTCGTGCCCAACCACATTTTTTAGAATCTAGCCAAACGCCACAAAACTCTGGATCTAGTTTTCCATCAGTCCCGATAGGTACTGTTTTTGAATAACGCAGAACCGTTGCCTTTGTTTCGCTAGCAAAAGAGTTACCCCAGGTATCTATTCCACAAATCGTATAATCATTATTTTTTTGGTCTGCATAGATAAGCCTCTTATCTGCAACATAGCTTTCCATTCCGTCGTACCAATTTTGGTGATCTGGTACAATGGTTGTAATTACTGTAATTTTTGGATTTAAAACACCTCGTCCGCGTAAATCTGCTAATTGCCAACTCGAAAGTTCTAAAACAACGGGTGTACTTTCTGTTGTTTCGTGTAAAAATGTTAGTGGATTAACGGTAATATTTCCACCTAAATAAGCGGAAAACCCACAGGCCTTTAACCCAAAATAGATTGCACTTACAGTCGAAGACTTTCCCTTACTACCTGTTACAGCAATAATTGGAGCCTTTGTAAAGCGTAAAAAAAGTGAAATATCTGTTTCTATAGACTTTGCACAAGCGAGAAATTCGTTTGTCTCGATTTTAATTCCAGGGTTTTTTATTACAACATCAGCATTAATAAAGTCGTCTTTCTCATGTTTACCCAAAACAAAACGTACACGCTCAAAATCTTTTATTTCGTTGATTGAATCTGCAAGTATATGTGCATCTTTTAAATCTGTTACTGTAACAAAGGCTCCGTGCTTAAGCAAAAAGCGTGCTGTTTCTACTCCGCCTCCATTTAAGCCAAGTCCCATTACAGTAACCTTTTTATCTTTTATATCTTCGATTGTTTCGAGTTTTGATGTCTTAGTATATATATACGGTTCTTTCATATTTTTCCTATGCTTTACTTGTTTTAAGAGATCTACATTGTTCCCACTGCTCAATTGCTAAGCTTAGAAGTGTTTGAATTAAGGCCGGGTATGCTAATCCAGAGGCTTCGCACATTTTTGGAAACATGCTTATAGAAGTAAAACCTGGCATAGTATTTACCTCATTCAGATAAAGATTTCCATTTCGTTTATCAATAAAAAAATCAACGCGAGATAGTCCACACAAATCAAGGGCTTGATAAGCCTTAATCGCTGTAGATTGAATGGTACTGGTAATTTCTTCGTCAATTTTGGCTGGTATTTGCAAACGTGCTCCGTCTGGGTCAGTATACTTTGCCTCGTAGTCGTAAAATTCATGGCTTGGAATAATCTCGCCAAGGGTATATGCTGTCGGTTGAGCATTTCCCATAACAGAACATTCAATTTCTCTCGCTGGAACAAAGGGTTCAATAAGGATTTTTTGATCCCACTCAAATGCTTCATCTATTTTTTTTATAAGCTCTTCACAGTTTTCTGCTTTTGCAGTTCCAATTGAACTTCCGGCATTACAAGGCTTTACAAAAAGGGGGTAGTTTAGTTCATCTTCAGCCTTTTTGACTAGTGTGTTAAAAATATCTGTTGATCGATGATGTTTTTTTATACAAACATAGGGCAGCGTAGGTAAGCCTTCTTGTAGCCAAACCTGTTTTGTTTTCTCTTTGTCCATAGAAAGTGAGCTTGCCATAACATGAGCGCCAACATACGGAATCTCTGCCATTTCGAACAAGCCTTGAATGGTTCCATCTTCTCCGTATGTGCCATGCAGCACAGGAAAAACTACATCTATATGTAGGGGCTCTCCATTTTCAATAAACGATTTTTTACCGCTACCGGGTTGAATACTTATCTGAGGGCAACTTGTATCAATTGTCAAAAATGAGTTTTCGTCTTTGCGTATGCGATTGACTTCTGTAGCAGGTTGTAAAAACCACCTCGCATCTTTTGCTATGCCAATAAGAATAATAGTGTGTTCGTTATGTATATGTCGAACAATTGAAGAGGCAGATTTTAGCGAAACTTCATGTTCCCCTGTTTTACCACCATACATTACTGCTACATTCATCTGAATACCTCGTAACATAGAATAGCAAAAAATCTAAAATTTTTCAAGTTGCTTATTTTATTATAGACTTGCTGTGAAAAAATAGTCGGTGTATACTGTATGTATGAAAAAGCTACTGTATGTACTACTTCTTATATCGAGTATAAATGTATGGGCACAAACAGATTTGCAAATAGAGCCAGAAAATGTTAATTTTGAACTTGGACGCCCAAGTGTAGCCTTAGTTCTTTCTGGAGCAGGGCCTAGAGGTTTTGCTCATATTCCGATTATTGAACTAATTGAAGAATTAGGGATACCAATTGATTTAGTTTTAGGAACAAGTTCTGGAGCCATAGTAGGAGGCCTTTATGCCTCTGGCTATTCTGGAAAAGAACTAGCTCAAACTGTTTTAGATATTGACTGGACAGAGCTTCTGCAAGACAGTACTAATAACCTGCTTTCTTCTGCATTAGGACCTCATAGTTCAACAGCACATCTTTTTACTGTTGAGCTAGATAGTAATTTATCACTTAATTTAGGTGCCGGAGTTTTAACAGGGCAGTATGTATACAGTAAACTGAAGGCTTTAACAGTTAAAATACCTTCGTATATTGATTTTGATGATTTACCAATTCCTTATAGGGCAAGTGCAGTTAATTTGATAACGGGAGAATATACCTTGTTAGACAAAGGAGATATTGCAGAAGCAATGCGCTCTAGTATGACACTTCCTGGTGTATTTGAACCCTTTCCCATTGATGGCAATTATTACCTTGATGGATTTATTAAGAATACACTTCCAGTTGAAGCTGTAAAGAATATGGGATATGATATTATAATTGCAGTTGAAATTGCAGATAAAATGGCAGAGGATGTAAGTGATATTAGCTCTAATCCTGTTTCTGTGCTAAATCAAGTATTATTGTTGCAGCAAGAGTCTGTTTCTTCTAAAGAATATACGTACGCAGATCTTGTTCTCTTTCCTGATTTAACAGAATTTGGGTCAGCAGACTACGCTTTTTCAAAAGAAATATACAAGAAAGGTCAGCAAGAAGCAGAAAAATTTAGAAGCGCATTAATGCAAGTGCGCTCAAAAATTTTCTCTGAACACACGGAAGATTTTGAGAAAACGGTTAGTCCATCCGATACAATGTCTTATAAAGAATTGCCTTACATCTACGTAGAAGATATTAGTTTAAAAAACATATACAGCTTTGATACTAACACTATACTTAAAGAATTTGAAAAAATTAAAAATAAACCAATTACTGATAAAGAAATAGAAATGCTTTTAGAAAAGGCATATCAAACTGGTAATTATATAATGATTACGTCTCGCATAGATGTAAGAAATAGTCAAACGATATTAGAGCTCGATTTTTATCAAAAAGAATTTAGTACGGTACAATTTGGAGCAGTACAAACATTTGAAGGAACTCTTTCAAATAGCTCTTCGTGGGAAATAATTTCTACCGCTACAATTCAAGTTCGAAATTTGTTAAATCGTCGTGGTGTGCTCTCTATTCAAGGTTCAATTTTAAATAAAACAAGCTTAGAACTTATGTATTTTCAACCATTAGGCAATAACGGATTTTTGCGGTCCAAGGTAAATGCCTTTCGCTTAATTGATATTGAACTTCCCGGATTTTCTCAAACACAGATAATAGACTCCTATATTCAAGAGTTAAATGCATTTTTTGCGTTTGGTGTTTTTTTCTCTCCTGAGCATAAGATAATAAACGAGCTAGGCTTTCATGTAAGTGATACTTCACAGGCACTTACAAATATACAAAATAATAATTCTAATAAGCCAGCCTATTCCTTAGACATTTCAGCTCGTTATATATTCAATTCTCTAGACTATTTAATGCTTCCTACAGATGGATTTTATAGCGATATAAGTGCTATGGGGGTTGTGCCTATAAATGAGGCTAAATCGCCAGTACTCTTTGACGTTATTAAAGTAGATATTGCAAAGGCTATTTCTTTTAATGAGCATTTTAGTATAGGTCTAAATGGATTTTTGGGAACAAATATCTCTGGTCAATTGTTAAACCACCCAGAATTAATAATGACATATGGCTTTACTACATATGATAGAGTTTATTTCCCACATGTTACACAACGCTATACCTATGGTATTCATAAATTTGCAGTTAAAGCTGACTTTCTCTTGCAATCGGATAAATCTTTAACTGTTCTAGGTGGTAAAATTCTCGTTGGTCTTGGAGGAGCTATTGGTGGTGTTTGGAGTGATTACACATCAATGCTAAGTTTCGAAAAACTGGAATGGCAAACTTCTGCTCTGGCAGCTTTGCGAATAAACAATGCTCTTGGTAGTGTTCTACGTCTAGGTGCTGCGCAATACAATGGCACTATTCGACCATTTGTTTCGATTGATTTTATTACAAAATACTATTAATGGGCATTGAGTTTAAAAATATAAAATAAATTCAGATTTATGACTTCAAAAGATTGACACAGAATAGTATATTTGCTATTGTTGTTTTTATAAAACAGTTAATCAAATAAACACATCTGTTCAACTATAAATCTTTTCTGTTTATTATTTAAACTAACTCAAACTATTATGCTTTATTTTGAATTTTTTACTTGTGAAAAATAAAAAAATATAGTATATTTTTTTGTTAGTTGATTCTAACATTCGAGCATAAAAATATGACTTATTTACGAAAAACAACTTTTTTTTATTAAAAAATTAACGTTTATATAGAAAAAAGTAAATTTTTTGCTGGACAACTATACTATGACGTGTTAGAATCGAATTCATTACGAAAACACATATTGGAGAGTATATGAGTAAGAATGTTTTGGTTGTAGACGATTCGCGTATCATGCGAAACATAGTTAAAAACACTTTTTTAACTATGAAAGTTGAGTGTACTTTTTTGGAAGCAGCAGATGGAGTTGATGCTTTTAATATTTTAACAGAAAACGATATAGATATTGTTTTTTTAGATTGGAATATGCCCCATTTATCTGGTTTAGATTTTTTAAAAAAAGTACGCGCAATTAAAAAATACGAAGAATTGCCTATTGTTATGGTAACAAGCGAAGCAGCTCGCTTTAATGTTATAGAAGCTCTAAAATCTGGAGTTACAGCATACTTAATTAAGCCAGTGAGCGAAGATAAGTTTGTTAAGACGCTCAAAACGGTAACTTTTTAAAGGAAATAAGTATGGAAAGATATGTACAGCCATTTGTAGCAACTTGCGAAAGTGTATTTCGCGACTTTGTACAACTAAATATTGCAGCACAGACACCACATTTTATATCTTCTGCAGATAATCACGAATGGGATATTTCTAGTGTTATTGGTTTAACTGGAGAAGCACAAGGTGCAATTATTCTCTCTCTCAAAAAAGACTTAGCTTTTAAACTATCAGAAATATTAGCTCAAACAGCTCCAACAGAAATGGACGAAAATGTTACCGATGCGGTTGGGGAATTAATAAACATAATTGCCGGAAATGTAAAAAGGGATTTAGAAAAAATGTTCCGCTTAGTTATATCTTTGCCTACAATTGTTCAAGGAAAAAATCATAGCTTGCTTTTTTCTAAATGCAATAGTATTAGAGCTGTCTGCATTCCATTTACCGTAGAAGACAAATATGAGTTTTCTTTAACTGTAGCACTTAGTGCAACACCGTCGTAGGGTAGCAGTATGAGAGACAATACCATTAAAGAATTAGATACCACTAATAGTGCATTAAGACGAGGATTTTTAGCATTTTTCTCTTCGGGTAGATATCGACAGGGAGAATCAGATAGCCATAGACTAGATGAGACAACAAGGTATGTTTTATTTAACCTTTTTTTAATAACCGGTTTTTTACTTTTTACAGCCTTTACTGTTTCTATATACTTAGACCCCTTAACTTCAGTCTTATTAAAAACTGTAGATACTTCCTTTCTTGTATTTATAGTTTTTCTCTTTTTTCTAGCTAGAACAAAGGCTCCAATTATTATTCCTGCAACATTGTTAGTTCTTATATACGCAGGTTTTGTTTGTATGATCACCTATACTAGGGATTCTGGCATTGCATCTCCACTTTGGTCGTTTATTCTCCCTCTTATAGCATACTTTCTTTTAAAAGATACCTTAGGTGGTTTAATTTCATTAGCCGCTCTCGCATTTATGATTTTTGTTTTTGCTACAGAATCGTACTATCCAACTGAGTTTTCTACACGTGTAGTTATTTTATACTTGTTTATTAGCTTTTTCTCTTTGTTCTCTGGGCGCCGTCTGCGCTACTTAACAGATTCGTTTGCAAACGCACGGAATATGTTAAATAGGGAGCGAGCTGAGCTTACTACAATGAAAGACAATCTAGAAACTGGTATATTTATGCTTGATGCAAACTTCGAGATTCAGCCATTGTATTCAAAGTATATGTCGCAAGTTTTTAAAGACGAAAAGCTCGATTATGTATCGTTCCCAATGCTGTTGGCAAATTCTCTAAAAGCAAAAGACTTAGAACTCCTTAAAGACTTTTTAGAAATGATTTTAGTTTCTGCCTTTGATAAAGAAATGCTCCAAGAAGTAAATCCGCTACAGAAATTTTCATACATTAGTAAACAAGGCGAAGAAAAAGTATTATCGATTTTATTTGCACAGATTGAAAGAGATGATGGCGAAAAAGTGTTACTTGGAACAGTACGCGATATTACAGTTGAAACAAAGCTAGAAGAAAAACTTGCTGCAGAAGAAGAATTCCGTAAAAGCGAAATGGTTGCTATGTTCGAAGTAATGCAGGTTACGCCTGAAGTTCTAAACGACTTCTTAGACGATTTAGACTATCACTTTGATATTATGAACGATATTCTTAAAGATAAATCTCAAAACAGAGAAACTGTCTATAGAGAATTATATCAAGGTATACATGCGGTAAAATCTAATGCAGCAGTAATCGGTCTTGCTTCTGCAGCGGATCGTCTACATGAGTTTGAGCAATTATTGCAAGATAAGCAAGATAATGCACAATACGATTACGAAACATTGCTCAGTGTTATGTTTGAATTAGAAAGAATTATGATGATTCGAGATAACTTACGGGAAGTACTCGAAAGATTGCAAGCATTCTCTACAAATACAGCAAAAATGCATACCTCTAAAGACTTTTTTGAACAATCAATACGTAGAACTATAAAAAAAGGGCAAGAAGTCTCTCTTACAGAAGCCTCTTTAAGAGTAGGGCGCCTAGATTGGGATGCTATACATAACGATTAC
>CAYJNB010000016.1:0-1161 GCA_964371205.1 uncultured Treponemataceae bacterium | reverse complement strand
ATTTTTATGCAGTTTACTCGTAATGCACTTGCTCATGCTATTGAGAGTCCCGCAGAGCGAGAAAAAAATTGTAAAAATAGAGAAGGTATTATTTCTCTTTCAATTGCAAAAATTGATGAGATTGATGGTACACAAAATATTAAAATTGAATTTTCCGATGATGGTAAAGGTATAGATTTTGATGAGGTACGCAAACAGGTAATCGAAAAAGATATTCTACCTGCTAATGCAGATTTAAGTAATAATAATACGCTTATCAAAGCGCTGTTTTCGCATGGATTTTCTACAACAAAAAATCTATCTATGCAGTCAGGTCGTGGGGTAGGATTAAGTCTTGTTTCCGACACTGTAAAAAAATGCAAAGGAACAATTAAGGTTCAAAGTAAACCAAAACAAGGTACAAAGTTTACAATAACAATTCCTTATAGGGAGGTAATAGGATAACGTTATAGCTTACTTATTGTACATACATTTTAAACAGTAGCTTGCATTTTCATAAAGGAGGAAGAATATGAAAAATGTGTTGGTTGTGGATGATTCTCGAATAATGAGGAACATTGTAAAGAATTCTTACTTGCGCTTGAATGGGGATTGTAACTTTCTTGAAGCGAGTAATGGCATGGAAGCCTACAGTGTTTTAAAGAATTCATTGGTAGACCTAGTTCTTATTGATTGGAATATGCCTCACTTCTCTGGCTTAGAATTTCTAAAAAAGGTTCGTGGTATAGAAAAGTATAAAAAATTGCCAATCGTAATGATTACTAGTGAACATGCACGATATAACGTCTTAGAGGCTATAAAATCAGGCGTGAATGCCTATTTAGTCAAGCCTTTTACCGACGAAAAATTTGCTAGCACTATTGTTAGTTTAAAAAGGATGGTGCATGCCTGATTTAGTGATTGTACAACTGTAGAAAAATGTTTCTAACTTATTTGCTAATTCTACAGTTGTTATTGTCTTAATTGTACCATAAGTAGCATAACATCACTTGAGCGTATACCACTAATACGGCTCGCTTGTGCTAAAGTTTGCGGTTTTACTTCTTGTAATTTTTGAAGCGATTCAGTAGATATTCCAGTTACACTTGCATAATCAAAATCTGCAGGTATCTTTGTTTTTTCCATTCGTTTTAGTTTTTCGATTCTTTGATCTTGTTTTGC
>CAYJNB010000015.1:0-20469 GCA_964371205.1 uncultured Treponemataceae bacterium | reverse complement strand
CAATGTTTGCTTGCAGGGCTACTAGCTCAGTAGGTAGAGCAACGCCCTTTTAAGGCGTGGGTCAATGGTTCGAATCCATTGTAGCTCAAATTTTCAGATAAATCGATCGCTAATTTGCATGCCGCATTTTAGCCGATTTCTGAGAGTTGCCCTGCAAACAAATATTGTTCTAAAAGAAGGCTTGCATAATTTATCGTTATTGCGATGTGTTGTGTAAGTCTTTTTTTTATGTTCGATATTCAAATAAACTATTGACAGTAAAAATACATGCGACTATAATCTAACATAGAATACTGACGGTTGTACCGAAGGAGGTGATTAAATATATGGCTCACATTCTAGTTGATGATTCGGAGAATCTCGAAAAAGCGATCAAGCGTTTTAAAAGAATGGTTGAAAAAGAAGGGATTATCCGCGAATGGAAAAAACGTGAATACTTTGAAAAACCTTCTACAATCCAAAACCGTAAAAACAAGACAATCCAACGCAAGTTGATGAAAAAAAACCGCAAGACAAAAGACTCAGTGGTTAAGTCTGGTTACTAAAATGGACGTCCCGTTTGCTTCTCTGCAGACGGGATTTATTATAACTGTTTAATAATATATGAGTGTTATAACTACCCAACAACTAACTCGATTATATGATATATATCGTGACACAGAGCTAACCTTCACAAAAGAGATTGTTACAACTCTAAACCTTGATTTGCGTCAAGTGGCTTTAAAATGCTTAGGGTCTCAATGGTCATGTATTATAAATTCTGCTTCTCTTAGTTCTGCAAAGATTATTGTAGGAACAAAGGGCGGAGCTTATGCAGCTGTAACAAAAGAAAATGCAAGTGTAAGTTTGCGTTTTTATTTTGTAAATCCAAGCGATAAGCAACCCTTGAGCTTTTTTGTAAATGCTCGAGTAGATAATATTGCAAAATATGGCGGTAACGATGAATTAGTAATCGTTACGCTTAATTATACACAACGTCCACCCGATGATTTAATTGAAATTATGGGGCGGTTATTAGAAACGAACGAAAATGCTGTTCGATATAAAGATTTATCCGTTCCTTTAAATGATGATGCTAAACGAAGGATTGGTATTTTGAGAGAAGATACCATAGTTTTTATACAAAACGTACCAAGACACTGTATTATTAGAGATATTGGTTTTGGTAAGGCAAAGATTATGCTCCTCGGATTAGCTCCTTTTTTAAAAAACAAGCAAGTTTCTCTCAAAGTAGATTTTGATGAGCCAAAAGCAATAGTGAATCTAACTGGTGTTATTTCTGGCACAGAAGACATTGCAGGGAGAAAGGATATTATTACGGCAATTATCGATTTTGATGAGAGCTCAGTCCCAATGCTTTATAAAATGCAGTTGAATGGATATATAACTTCAAATTTCAACAAAAGAGCAGTTTCTGCACATCAGCAACAAGCACAGTCTATGCAAGCCACCACTGCGCCTGTTCAACCTGCGCCAGTGACTCCAGTACAAGCACCTGCTGCTAGTGCTGCATCTCCAGCCGAGGATGCATCTCAAAAAACAGAAGAAACTGATTCTGCTGCAGAGGTAGTTAATCAAGATGAAAAAACTCCTCCTTCCGAAACTGTTGAACCTAATTCTTCTGAAGTAACGCAAGAAGCTGAACAAGATAAAGGTGACGCTGAACCAGCTGTAGAAGAGAAACCTTCATCGGCAGAGCCAAATGCTTAAATCTCCTTTAGATTCAATACTATTTATCTCATTGCCAGAAAATTTTGAGCTTCCGCAAAATGCGTTTCAAATTGATGTAAGTATACCTTTGCCCGTTCAGTGTGAAGGGGATACCCAAAATTTTGACATGGCAGACTTGGCTTGGGAGATGATTTTAGCTGGAGTACTAACAGTTCTTGCGTATGATTCAGAGCACGAACATATAGATTACTATAGATCCTTGCTTTTTTCTGTAAGGCCAAACATAAAAGTCGAGCTTTCCGAAGCAGCTATTCTAAAAGTTCGCAATGATGATTATGATATTGCAGAAGAAATTTTTGATGCATTGCGCGGATTAGATCCTGCAGATATGGCAGTTGTACTTAATACAGCCTTGTTTTTTGATCAAAAAGCAGAGTATTTTCGTAAATCACAGTTATTCGAAGAGGCGGATGCCTATGATGAGAGTGCATTTCAGTACTATAAGCAAGTAATGGAAGCAGAACCTCCCATTCCAGATGCATTCTTTAATGCAGGGTTTTTCTATCTAAAGCAAAAAAATTTTGCAAAGGCTCGTCAGGTGTTAGAAACCTATCTTTCTCTTATGAGTGCAGAGGCAGAATTAGATGAGAATGCTGCTTATAAAAAAGAGAGAGCTCAAGAGATAGTAGATGATATAGCAGTGCGTAATTTAGATGATGAACTTTTTAAATCTGCGTTTGATTTTATTTCTATGGGTGAAGAAGAAAAAGGCTTAGGTCTAATTCATCAATTTTTACAGAATAACCCAAAGGTATGGAATGCATGGTTTATGCTTGGCTGGGCGTTGCGTCGGCTTAACCGCTGGGAAGATGCCTATGCAGCTTTTATGCAGGCATGTTCATGCGGTGGTGAGAATACCGATACTTGTAATGAAATGGCTATTTGTTTAATGGAAATGCAAGAATACGAAAAAGCAAAAATTCAACTTGTTAAGGCGCTACAGTTAGAACCAGAAAACACTAAAGTAATGTCAAACCTAGGAGTGCTTGCACTCAAAATGGGGAATCATTCAGAGGCACGCTCTTATTTTCTAACAGTTTTAGAGTTTGATCCTAACGATGAATTAGCAAAAACAGCTTTAGAAGAATTAGACGCCTAGTAAGTGTTTTTACACATATATACTATCTATAACGAAATTACGGGAGAGAATTATGTCCACAATTTTTGAAGAATCACTGCAAAAACATCTTGAATGGAAAGGCAAGATGGTAACAAATTTAAAAATGCCTTTAAATACACAAAAAGAACTTTCACTAGCGTATTCTCCGGGTGTCGCAGAGCCTTGTCGTGCAATTTCGAAAAACAAAGACGATGTATATAAATACACCTGGAAGGGTAATACGGTTGCAGTTATTTCTGATGGCAGCGCTGTGCTTGGATTGGGAGATATTGGCCCAGAAGCAGGTCTTCCAGTAATGGAAGGAAAGGCAGCCTTATTTAAACAATTTGCAAATGTAGATTGTGTTCCCATTTGTCTAGATACAAAAGATACTCAAGAAATAATTTCTATTTGTAAGGCTTTAGCTCCTACTTTTGGTGGTTTTAACTTAGAAGATATTGCAGCTCCTCGCTGTGTAGAAATTGAAAGAGCACTTATTGAAGAATTGGACATTCCTGTCTTTCATGATGATCAACATGGAACAGCTATAGTATCTGTTGCGGCAATTCATAATGCTCTAAAGTTAGTAAATAAAAAGAAAGAAGATGTTACCGTTGTTGTTAGTGGCATGGGAGCTGCAGGTAGTTCAATCGTTCACATGCTTTTAGCTTATGGAATAAAGAATATTTATGGTTTTAACAGCAAGGGAGTACTTCTAAAAGAAGATATTGATTCGTACAATTTTTTGAGCAAGGAATTATGCCAAGTTACAAATCTTGAAAATAAACGAATAAGCCTTAAAGATGCTATGGCAGAGGCTGATATTTTTCTTGGTGTTTCAGCAGCAGGGATAATTAGTAAAGAAATGGTTAGCTCTATGAAAGAAGGATCTATTGTATTTGCAATGGCAAATCCAGATCCAGAAATCCCATACGATGATGCAAAAGAGGCTGGAGCCACAATTGCAGGAACTGGGCGTTCAGATTATCCAAATCAAGTAAATAATGTACTTGCGTTTCCTGGTCTTTTTAGAGGTGCTCTCGATGTTCGTGCACGCAAAATAAACGAAGAAATGAAAATGGCAGCTGCAATGGCAATTGCTTCTTTGGTAAGGGATGATGAATTAAAAGTTGATTATGTAATCCCTTCCCCACTTGATCCTCGTGTTGGCAAGGTTGTTGCAGAGGCTGTAGCAGAGGCTGCCCGTAAAACAGGTGTAGCGCGCATATAATGAGCCTATTCAATCATTATTAACTTGGAGGAAGGTAGTGGTTCGAATTTCTAGAAAACAATTAGAGCAGTTTTGTGAAATAGGTCTAGAGTTAGGAATAGAAATACAAAAAAACTAATACTATTGCTGGTACATTTCTGGAATTTCTACATAGTCTCCGACTGTAATGTTTACTTTTTTAAACCATCCTTGAGGAACCTCAAGTGCATAGCGAACAGATACAGAGCTAACTACAGGGTTGAGTGCAAATGGAGTCATGTCTAAAATATCACGTATTTTTCCAGTCGAATCAATATATGCAATCGAAAGAGCTGTTGGGGTGTTTTTCATCCAAAAAGAAGCAATTTGATCTTTGTCAAAAATAAAGAGCATGCCTGTTCCTTCAGGGATTTTTTTTCGTTCCATAAATCCTTGACGTTGTTGCTCTGGAGAAATAGCAAGTTCAACCTTAATCTTTTCTTTAGAGCCATCTGAGCGTATGAGCATAATATTTTCTTTCTTAAAATGGATAGAGCTACAAGAACATATTATCCATACAAAACAGAGTAAAGTTATTATTTTTTTCATAAGCTATCTAAAAAATCCTTTTGTAATATTTCTGTGGTGCTTTTTTCTACTCTCGATTCTTCCAGTAATGCTTGAAAAACTACTTCGTCAACATACTTGAGAGAGAGTGGTCGTTCTAAACTAAGTGTAACGCTGCTATTTTGCCACACAATTTTTTCTGGCGATAAACTAGTTGGTTCATTATACTTCTCGCGTAGAGTTTGGAAAACTGAATAAAAATCTACCAATGATGTATTCATATTTAATATCATTGTATAGAGTTTTCCATCATAAAATTGAAACCAGCAGCGGCTTAAAAAAGAAGTTCCAGATGTTTCGATTAATATGCGCTGTTCAGTTGGCAATAAAGATACGTCTCGTTCTCCTCGATAGCCAAAGAGACTATCTTTTTCTAACGCCTGTTTTACTTCTTCAAATGACATTCCAAGCGAAATTCCACGATATCCATTTGGAATTGATTGTGCCGCGAGTAATGTGCTAAGCATAAAAAGGGTTATACCTATAAAGCAGAATCGATATTTTTTTAATATAATACTATTTTTTTTCATGATACTAATAATATCGGCGAAATACACTCAAAAGCTTATTTTTTCTTTCTAAATTGAGATGCAGCCTTAATAATATCGTTACAATCGGTTACAAATAAGTTATCACCTAAAACACGAATTCTGTGATCAGCTTTAAAGTTTTTGATAGCATCAGTCTGATTTTGTATCGGAATTCCACACATATTAGCTAAGTCTTTTAATGTGATTGATAACTCAACTTGATTTCCAGTGGGTCGAGCTTTTTCTAGTTGCAGGGCAAGCATGTCAAAAAGTTTTGACTGTGTTTCCGGTAAGAATGTGTTTGCAACTTGTCGGTACATAGACCAAAGTCTGTCTGCTAAAGTAGTTGTAAGACGGCTAATAAGTTGTGCTTGTGTTTTTACCATATTGTCAAAATTAAGTCTGTTTACAACGCTTAATTTGCAATCGTCGCTGTGTGCAATGGCAGAGGCTGATCGTGGTTGATTTTCTAATAGTGCCATTTCTCCAAAAAAGTCTCCTTTTTTGAGTACAGCTAAAATAACCTCTTTATTTTGAATTACCTTAGTTATAGCTACTTGTCCCTCTTGAATAATAAACATATCATCGCCACGTTGATGTTCGCTAAAAATCATTTGATTGTTTGTATATGTTCTAACAGTCTCTTTTGGCTCAACGGTAATACCGCCTAGTCTTTCGCGTAAGACTAGAAAGCGTTTTTTAGCTGTTTCGATGTTCTCGCCTTGTGGGCTCGACTTCATGTATTGGTAGTAAGAAAATGCTGCTGCGTGAGGATTTCCAGCAGTATCGTAGTAAGCTGCACAAGAGTATAAATGTTCTGCATCGCTAGTTAAGTATTGTTGGGCAGTATGCTCTGCGAGAATCTTATTGAGAAGACGTGTCTTTTGAGAAAACGATAAGATAATTTTCATAGCTACAGCTACGTTTTTTGTGATTAGATCTGGGTATTGAGAGCGTTCTACTGCAATTAAAACAACATCAGTTATAGCAATAACTGTTTCGAGCTGTGTATGGTTACACATACAAGGAATAACGCCTATAAAGTCTCCAGGGCCTAAATAATTACCATTTACTGGGGGAAGGATTTCTATTTCGCGGGAAACATGAACTTTGCCGCTTTGGATAATATAAAAGCGATCTGCCTGTTGAGTTCCCTCAACAAAAATGTATGATTTTTGTTTAAAATGTACAAACGATAACTGAAGCACGTAAACCCCTTCTCAAATTCTAATCACTATTATTATGAATGGTAGAACTAAATTTGTCAATGTAAGTCGAATTGTATTTTTTGTCAAAGTTAACAAAAAGTATTTCATTCTCAAGTTCAAAACCTGTTTTTTCTTTTACCTTATTGATAATAAATGTACTTAACTCTCTAATATCATCGGCAGTAGCATTGTTAAAGTTTATAATAAAATTGCCGTGCCAATCTGCAATTCGAGCTCCTCCTATTTGAGTGCCTCGTAATCCAGCAGCATCTATAATTTTTCCTGAAGGCTCTCCAAATGCTCGATTATTTTTGAATACGCTTCCTGCCGATGGAAAATCAAACTGTTTTCGCATCTTTCGGTCATTCAAGTAGAACTCGTTTTCTTTTATAATCTCATTTTTTTTGCCTTTCTTCACTAGTAAAACTGTCGATAGAATTTTCATATTTGTATTTTGCTGAAAGGGAGAGTGCTTATAAGACCAGTCTTGTGTATTAAAAGTATAGGAATCTGTTTTTAATGTAGAAGTATCAAAATATTCTGCTTTTGAGAGTACGTCTGCTATCTCCTTATCGTAGCAGCGCGCATTCATAAAGACTGCACCTCCTAGTGTACCGGGTAAGCCAGAAAAAGATTCTAACCCTGTTAATTCGTTTTCTTCACAATAAAGAGATATTTGCTCAAAAGTACAGCCAGCACCACAGTGCAACTCAATGTAGGATTCTTGTAGTTTTTTAGAGTAAGTAGCATGGATTGCGGAAAGAGAAAGTGTTGAAACTATAGCTCCCTCAATAGAGGTATCGCTAAAAACAGTGTTTGATCCTCCCCCAATTATAAAAAATGGGATGTTCTCTGATTTCAAAAAAGAGAGCGTCTGGGTAAATGCTGATGGAGATTTGGGCGAAATAAAAAAATCGACCTTGCCACCTACTTTAAATGTAGTGTGCTTCGAAAGTGATTCCAAGTATTTTATTTCTGTATCTGGGCAAGACGCAGTTATTTTTTGCAAGTAATTCATTTGACTTCCATTTTTTAATTTAATTTAGTATACTATATATCATTACAAAAATATTGATTTTTTGCAATGACTGATTTCGATTTATATGAGGAGAAGATATGTCTTTACGATTATATAATACAATGGGTAGAAAAATTGAAGACTTTGTTCCAATAAAAGCTGGCGAAGTTGGTTTTTATGGATGTGGTCCAACTGTATATAACTATGCACATATTGGAAATTTGCGTGCTTATATCTTCTTAGATATATTAGATAGAACTCTTGATTTTTTAGGATATAAGGTTAACCATGTAATGAACATTACTGATATCGGGCATCTTTCTGGAGATGCAGACGACGGTGAAGATAAAATGGTAAAAACGGCAAAAGAGAGAGGGCAGTCAGTATTAGAGATAGCTCAGTTTTATACAGACGCTTTTTTTAAAGATATTGATGCTCTGAACATTCGTCGACCTACAGTGGTTTGCAAGGCAACAGATCATGTGGAAGAAATGATTGCTTTAATAAAAAAACTTGAAGAGAATGGTCACACATATATGGCTGGAGGGAACCTTTATTTTGATGTTTCCACTTTTGCCGATTATGGTAAATTAGCAAAATTAAATTTAGATGATCTTAAAGCAGGAGCCCGCATTGCTGTTGATGAAAACAAGCGTAATCCGTACGACTTTGTCTTATGGTTTACAAAAAGTAAGTTCGAAAATCAAGCATTAGTATGGGATTCTCCATGGGGAAAAGGGTATCCTGGTTGGCATATTGAGTGTTCAGCCATGAGTATGAAATATCTAGGAGAGCATATCGATATTCATACTGGAGGGATAGATCATATTCCAATTCATCATACAAACGAAATTGCTCAATCAGAGGGTGCTACTGGGAAGAAGTGGGTAAACTATTGGTTGCACAACGAGTTTTTAGTTATTGACAAGAAAAAAAGCGAAGAAGACGATGGAGGAAAAATGTCCAAGTCTTCGGGGAATTTTCTAACACTAACAACTCTTATAGAACGTGGCTATAATGCACTCGATTATCGATTTTTCTTGTTAGGTGCACATTATCGCAGTCAAGTTGCTTTTTCGTGGGATGCTATGGATAGTGCAAAGAACGCTCGTAAGGCTCTTGTTCAACGTGTAGTAAAAGTTCTTGCATCCTGTGATATGAGCAGTGTTAACTTAGATATGCCGTTGTGCGAAGATGCTCAAGCAATTTTACATAAGTTTACAACAGCGCTCGAAGATGACTTAGCAACTCCACGTGCTCTTTCAGAATTACAAGTAGCAGTAAAAAGTAAAACGATACCAGCCGAGCAAGTTATAGTTCTTATTCAAAAATTTGATGAAGTTCTTGGATTGCGGCTCTTAGAAACAGCGGAGAGCATTCAGTCTCAAAACCAAGCAGGAGAAACTTCTTCTGCGACTGCTGCACAAAGTTCGAGTGAGGATGTTGCGATTCAAGCAGAAGTGGATCGACGTATTGAAGCAAAAAAGAATAAGGATTATGCTCTTGCAGACAGTATACGTAATTCGCTAAAAGAAAAAGGTGTTATACTTGAGGATACAGCAAATGGTACAACATGGAAGTATGAATAATACATACTCGTTGTAACCTTTTAAGGATTTAATTGTTTATGTTACATGCGGGAAGTGAAACCGATTTTAGACTAATATATAACTCGCTAATGGTGCTGCTTTTTAAGGTTTCTTATCGTATTGTTGGAGACGAAGAGGCAGCAGAAGATTTAGTTCATGATTGTCTTATAAAGATGCATGAAAAGAATCTTGATTTTCCATCGCTAGATGATGTAAAATACTGGCTCATAAGAGTAGTAAAGAATGCATCTCTAAATTATGCAAAGCGAAAGCAAAGAGAGAGAAATGCGCTGGCTAAAATTTTAAGAGAAGGTAAAAAATCTGCAGAGTCTGCAGAAACTGAAGTCTTAAAAGATGAGGCAAGGATTAAGATTCAGGAAGCTTTAGAAAAGCTGCCTGATAATCTACGGGTTGTTTTAGTTTTACGCGAGTATGCAGATCTAAATTACAAAGAAATTGGACGCGTGCTTGGTATTTCAGAAGGCAACGTAAAAGTTCGTGCATTTCGAGCACGTGAACAACTATCAAAGATTATAGGAGAAGATGATGTCTTCCTGTCCTGAAAAAAAATTACTTTCAGCCTATGCTGATAACGAAATTTTATCTCCTTGGTTAGAGCAAATAGAACTGCATATTCAAACATGCGATTCTTGTGCACAAACAGTAAAAAAGTATAAAGCCTTACAATCTCTTTTAAAACAAGATACTGTGCGCGCTGATTCTCCCGATTACTTAGAGAAGAGCTTTGAGAGATTTAATTCTCATCGAAAGTTTAGTAGAGTTGTTTCTACTCCTGAAAGAAAAGTATCAAAGATAGTTTTTGAGCGCTTTATACCTATTATGGCAGCAGCAGCAATTTTTGCCTTTGTATTACCCATGTCTTTAACTTCAGAAAGTACTACTGCAACTGAGGCATCTGTCCCAACTGTAGCTCATCTTATAGCACCACGCTTACCAAATAATGCAGGTGTAATTTCCGATGGAACTCTACCACATGCAGAGTTTGCCTCGATGATTAGTAATGAATCTGTTCCTAATATAGAGTTTTCAATTCAGCTCGATTCACTTAATGAACTTTCCGCAGAAGAACCCGAGACACTCGTAGATTGTGCAAAAGATACATTTTACATTCAAGTTATGGTGGAAGAAGATACAATGGAAATGTTTGCCGACCCTGTTCAATTTTCATATATACCGAGTTTACAGTATTGAGTAAGTTAGATACATTTTCTTTTTTCTTCAAAAAGCATCCTCTTGTGCGCACAATTAGTTTGGCGATGATTCTTGCCATATTGTCTGGAATTTCGCCTCTGATTCGTTTAGTTTTTCAGCGTCCTCCAGAAGTTACACTCATAAGTCCTGCTATAGGGTCTCCAGGTGATATACTTACCATTGCAGGAAAACATTTTGGAGAGGAGAGGGGAGAGCGAAGTTACGTGGAGATTGCAGGCTCAAGATTAACCGCATCTTCATATGTATCTTGGACAGATGACCAAATATTTGTTGAGCTTCCCTCGAGTGTTCAGAACGGTTTAGTATATGTAGTAACTGGGGCAGGAAAAAGTGATGCAAAGATATTTACAAATAAGGCAACCGTTCCAACTCCTATTCAAGTAGATCCATTTACTGCATCTCCTTTTATTCAAATAATTCAAGAAAGAAATATTCCCGTAGGAAGTATTATTACAATACAGGGGCGCAACTTTGGTAGCTCTCGTAATACGTCTCAAGTGTATTTTACTAGAGCAAGTGAAGATTTTGTAAATACACGTGATAATGTGGTTTGTTTAGATAGTGATTTTGACTATGAATTTTGGGATGATACCGAAATACGTGTACGTGTTCCGGATGGTGCAACTTCTGGTATGATTCATGTAACAACTGATAAGGGACAGAGTAATTCTGTGCAGCTAGATATTTCTAGTAGACTTGGTTTAAAAACATATACCGGAAAGCGAACATATTTAATTACAAGTATGGTAGACTTAACTAATATTGAAACTGAGGGAGAGTCAACTATTACACTGAGAGTCCCTCGGCCTATTATTACTGCATCGCAACCATCTGTTGAGCTTTTTTCATCGAAGCCAACACCATTTATTGCTGATTTTAACAATACTATAGTTCATCAGTACTTATTTACAAAGGCAAAAGACCTTGTAGAGTCAGTGAAGCATGAATTTGTTGTATCGTCGTATGCGATACAAACTAGCGTGCGCGAATATGCTGTAAGCGACTTTTCTGAGACAGATAGATTGCTGTATATAACTGGTACAAAAGCTGATGAATTGATCCCTTCTGATAATGGCGAGTTGGTTTCGCTTGTAAGAAGGATAGTAGGTTCTGAGGAAAATCCATATAGGCGTGCAAAGTTGATATATAGTTATCTGCTCGAAAACATTGAGCTTTTACAGGGAATGCAGCAAAACACGATAGCCCCCTTAGAGGCATTAGAGGAAGGACAGGCTGATGCATATAATCTAAATATATTATTTTGTGCTATGCTACGTGCTTCAAGCATTCCTGCAATGCCGATTAGTGGTATTTTAATTGATAAAAATGGGGCTACTCAAGCACATTGGTGGGGTGAATTTTACATTGAAAAATTCGGATGGATTCCTGTAGATATCTCACTTGCCGCTGGCTTAGAATACGAGCCTTATCATGCTCCTGAGAATCTCGAAACATACTATTTTGGAAATCTAGATGCACAACATATTGTATTTACACGCGGATTGAATGAGCTAAAACAAACAGGAAGTAATACTTCCATTGTATATAGACCAAAAACGTATGCATTTCAGACTATTTGGGAAGAAAGTACTGTCGATGTAAAACAGTACACTTCGTTTTGGAACGACCCAGTTGTGAGTGGAATTTATTAGACAAGGAGTTTATTATGGTTAAGGTTTTATCAGTTGGAGGTTCTATTGTAGCTCCAGATGCACCAGATACCGATTTTTTAAAGGAATTTGTAAAGCTAATTAGAGAATGGTTGTCTGTAGATCTTTCACGTAAGTTGATTTTAGTTTGTGGAGGCGGAGGCCCAGCACGAACATATCAAACTGCATTTAAATCTATTGCAAGTGACTTATATAATAAAGATGCAGATCAAGCAGATTGGATTGGAATTATGGCTACGCGTCTTAACGCTCAGCTTTTAAAAGCCATTTTTGCAGATATTTGTGAACAAGATGTTATATATGATCCTACGATTGATATTGAGTTTACAGGACGAATTTTGATTGCTGCTGGTTGGAAGCCTGGTTTTTCTACAGATAATGATGCTGTTCTTTTGGCAGAGCGTTTTGCAGCAAAAACAGTACTAAATTTATCGAATATAGAAAAAGTATATACAGCTGATCCTAAATTAGATCCTAGCGCACAAGCAATAGACACTATTTCTTGGAAAGATTTTCGAAAAATGGTTGGTGATGAATGGGTGCCTGGAAAAAATACACCTTTTGACCCAATTGCAAGCAAGCGCGCAGAACACGCCGGTATTAGCGTAGTGTGCGCAGGCGGGCGTAATATAGAAAACATACGCTGTATCCTAGACGATAAGCCTTTTATTGGCACAACTATTAGCTAATACTTGCATAGTTACCAGTTTTTACTGCTGGTAGCAGGGGCGTTAAAATATTTGTAGTTTTTGTAGCAGCCCGTTTAACTTCTCTCCGTATTGACGATCCGCTGCCCATGTTCCAGCTAAGCCATCTACAGTGGGTGCCTTTCCTTTAGGATTTACGTATTTGTATCGGGGGTCTATTAGAGGCATGTTAAGAGGTTCTGGGCTCCCGTATGCCTTTAAGTGCTGTACATGAGCCCTAACGCCCAATTGTTCTGTCTCGAAACGCAACCCTGGATTTTGGGCATCTATTGCACCTAATCCACAAAAGTTGTTCATGTCGGCAGTAACCAAATTTCCGAACCGTAAAAAGCCTGTTTCTAGGCACATTTGTACAAAAGCAACATCAGAATTAACTCCTTCTAATGCACACTCTTGAATATATAGATCCGCTAAACGTTTTGCTCTATCTGCCTCAGGACCTGGATTGTGTGATATAAAAAAAGCGTATAGTTGATCGGGATTTTTTACTCCTTTATCCATAAGGTATGGCGAAACATTTTGGGCGGAAGAAATTTCATCTTGTATTCTAACTGTGGTACAAGACATAATTGCAAACAAAATAATGGTAGCTAATACAAATTTTCTTAATAATTGTTTTTTCATATATTTAGAATAACTTTTTTTTAATTTTTTAGCAAGAAAAATCGTAAATGTGTTTTTTAAATCCAATATATTATTATGGAATACACAGAAAAGCTTTATAGTCAAGTAATGGCTCAAAAACCTCAGGCTAGAGAAAAAGCCTTGCTGTCGGGTATAGGTAGTCTTAGTAACCTTGAGTTAGTTATGCTTTTAATTGGGAGTGGTACAAAGGACATTCCAGTTACAAAGCTTGCACGCTCAGTTTTAGAGCACATTATGACTGACACAGAAATTGATGACCCACAAAAAATATGTACTATTAAGGGAATGGGGATGTCAAAGAGTATTTTGGTTATTGCTTCTTTAGAATTAGGGAGACGGATTAATGGTAATAAAATAACAGTAACAAAACCAACAGATATACTCCCCTTGATTCGTCATTATGCACTTGAGCAACAAGAACATTTTTTGTGTGTATCGCTTAATGGAGCTCATTGTTTACAAAAAATACATGTTGTAAGTGTAGGGACCCTAAATCGATCTCTAGTGCACCCGCGTGAAATATTTTCGCAAGTACTAGTAGATAGAGCGGCAGCAATACTTGTTTGTCATAATCATCCCTCTGGAAACACAGACCCGTCACAAGAAGATATAGAAGCAACTATGCGGATAAAAGATGCGGCTCTTATATTGGGTATTAGGTTTTTAGATCATATAATATTTACAACAAACGATTATTTTAGTTTCCAAGAACACAATCTTCTTTAAAAAAATACTAGAATGCTGTATACTTTCTTTATGAAAAGAGCACTTTTTTTTCTTCTTGCCCTTATAATTACCCCGATAATTTTTGCACAGCAAAATTCTGTTTCAGAAGTCTATCGCACGGATGAGCCTCAATTAACTATTGACGCTGTTCCAAACCAGACTTTTTCTAATTTTGAGTTGTCAACTAATATTCCAAATGTTAATGCATATCTGAATGGAGTATATCTTGGTAAAACTCCTCTTACCACGCGTAATATAAATCCTGGTGTTTATACCTTAACGCTAGAAAAAACTGGATATTATGAGCGTGATTTTTACATAACTCTTAATGCGGGTACAAACAACGCTCTGTATATTGAATTACTACGAATTAGTGGATTTCTTTCTATCGAAAAGGATCCGGAAGATGCTCAGGTTTTTATTGATGGCAAGGAAGAAAAATCATCTCTAGTAGAGCTGTATGAGGGAGATCACCTTGTAGAGATAAAAAAATTTGGGTTTGAAACATATTCTAAGACGCATACAATTCTACGTAATCAAAGAGAAGAAATAACTGTTCAACTCGAGCGAGCAGATTTTTTACTTTCAGATTTACAGGCAAATACTGTGCGTTTTAATCCCAAAAACCCTGCAAACTTAGGGGTTGTAGGTCTTTCCTTTGATGTAACTGCGCCAGGTAATGGATTTCTTACTGTGGTAAATGAACAGAATAAAAAAATTCGCGAAGTAAAATTGTCTTCGTTTACAACGTGGGCTCAAAATGCCGCTTGGGATGGTAAAAACAATGCCCAAGAGATTGTTGAAGATGGACAGTATACTATAATTGTACAAACAACAGGACTAGATGGTTCTTCTTTTGAAGAGCGTATATCTGTTGAGGTAGATTCTTCTATTACGTATCTCCTTCAGAATCTTTCGTTTCTTGGAGGAAGTTTTGGCTTAAACCCAAGTCCCATACTTTTTCCTCAAGGCACTATTAGTACCTCTTTTGAACTGTCCCCTTCTTTTGTGCTTGATCAGTATAGCTTTTCTGGAATGCCAGTTTCATTTAATCTTATTTACACACCATTAGATTGGCTTGAGGTTTCTGGGCACTTTGCTTTTCATGTATATAATGAGCAGGTATATGCTGGTTCGGGAGCTGGATCTGTAAAGGCTATTTTAAATACGAACAATATATATTACGGTGGGTATATTAGATACGGTTATTCAAACGAGCCCTTGTTAGTTCCGTATACTTCTTCTGGCCTAGGTGGCGGTATTGTGGTTGGTTACCAAATAACACCTGTAACCCTTTCAGCTTACGGTGAGTATGTTATAGGTAATGCAAAAGGCCTTTTTGAAAATACAGAACATGTGCTGACCAGTGGTCTTGCAGCTCATGCTCAATGGGGTATTTTTTCTACAGCACTATGGGGAAAGTGGATAAGTACAGAAGCTATTTATACAGGAATAGACTTTTCTCTCATAATACCTGCAACAACAATTATTTGTAATTTGGGTACTGCTTTTAATTTTGATTTTCAAGCTAAAAATACAATGTCATATAAGTTAGGCTTATCTATGTTATTTTAATAAAATGCCTATGTAAGTAGAGAGACAAAGGAAAAAAAATGCTTGGTGCAACTATCGGTATTTCAATAATAGCAGTTTTTACAATTGTCTGTATAATTTTTGTTTTATTTTTTGAACGAAAAACATCATCTTCTCGTATATCATGGCTGTTAGCGCTTATCTTTTTACCAGGTATAGGGATAATCTTGTATGTATTACTTAGTGGTCATTTTTTTACAAAAAACAATAGGATGAAAAAAGCCGATGAGTTTATTGCAAAGACACTTAGACCTCATGTAAAAAAACAAGAGGCGATACTTACTGCTAACGAAACAATTAAAAATACACTTATAGAGCATTATAAGACTCTCATAGAAATGAATTTAATGTACAGTAGTAGTATTCTTACCTTTGATGATTCGATTGACATCTTTTTATGGGGCAAAGATAAGTTTGAGTCTTTATGCAGTGATTTAGAGAAAGCAAAAGTATCAATCAATATTGCCTATTTCATTTTTCATAATGACGAAATTGGAACCAAGGTTATGGATATTTTATGTAAGAAAGCCCATGAGGGTGTAAAAGTTCAGCTTATGTATGATGACTTTGGTTGCTTGCGTACTCCTTCGCGATTTTTTAAACGTTTAAACGAAGCTGGAGGAGTTGCGCGTCCTTTTTTTCCTATACGAAATGGCATTTTGTTCTCGTTGAATTATAGAAATCATCGTAAAATTGTAGTAATAGACAACACAATTGGCTATGTTGGAGGTTTTAACATTGGAGATGAATATGTAAATCGAAGCCGCAGAAAAAAAGTTTTGTGGCGTGATACGCATATACGCATTACTGGAATGAGCGTGTTTATGTTGCAACTTGTGTTTCTAATTGACTGGGTAAGTATAGGTTATAATAAGTTTGATGTTACAACACGCAGAAAAGCAAAGAGGCATTTTCCGATAGATGATTTAGAAAGACTTTCAAAAAGTATTCTAGAAAAAAGTACCCATGTTTTAGCAAAAGATCAGCTTTCTCAAAATCTTATTCCTGTGCAAATTGTTGCTTCGGGACCCGATAATTTTAACTCTACAGGAATAAAAGACGCAATAATTCGTATGATCATGAATGCAAAAAAGACAGTGTATATTCAAACTCCTTACTTTACTCCTGACGAAACATTTTTTAATGTATTAAAAATTGTTGCTCATTCGGGGATTGATGTACGCATTATGGTTCCAGATAAATGGGATAAGGCCTATGCTAGAGCTGCAGCGTTTGACTATATACGAGAAATGCTTGATTTTGGAGTAAAGTTTTATCACTATCCTGGCTTTATTCATTCTAAATTAACAGTAGTTGATGGTGAAGTAGTTACTATTGGTACGACTAATATAGACACACGTAGTTTTGCTCTTAATTTTGAAGTAAATGCATTTGTTTATGATAAAAATTTTGCAGAAAAAAACTTGAAGATTTTTTTAGACGACCAGACAAAGTGCCGGCAATCAAAAAAAGAGTGGTTCGATAATAAACCTTTAATGCATCGTGCATGGTGGGGCTTTTGTAGATTGTTATCACCTATTATGTAAATACTCGTACAGAAGAGGTTAAATAGATAAAATTTATACTATACAACACCTTTGTTGTATAGTATAATACAGACGATTATAAACTATTATAAGGACTTATCTGTGGGAAAAAAGATATTAAATTGTGGCTCTTTAAATATAGATTATGTTTATTCAGTCGATCACTTTGTACGGCCAGGGGAGACACTTTCATCAATCGATAGAAGTGTTTTTTGTGGCGGAAAAGGTCTAAATCAGTCTATTGCTCTTGCTAGAGCGGGTGCATCCGTTATTCACTGTGGCGGTATTGGAAAATCCGATGGAGCTTTATTAAAAGAAGCATTAGAAAAAAATACGATAGACACAAAACATGTAAGAGAACTTGATATAGCAAGTGGACATACTTTTATCCAGGTAGACAAAAATGGACAGAATGGAATAATGCTCTTTGGTGGTGCAAATCAATGTTTTGATGCAGAGCAAATGGATAAGGCTCTTGATGCATTGAACGAAGGTGATGTAATTTTACTGCAAAATGAAACCAACGCAAATGAGTATATTCTCAGCCAGGCTAAAAAGAGAAATTTATTAACAGTTTTAAATCCGTCTCCCATGGACGATAAACTACTTAGTTTGGACCTATCTTTAATTGATTATTTTATTCTGAATGAAGTAGAAGCAGCAGATATTACAGGGTGTAAAGACCAAACACAGGTTGAACAAGCATTAAAAGAAAAATTTCCAAAGGCAATTATTGTATTAACTTTAGGAAAGAATGGTGCTGTGTATTTAGATAGCGAAAAACGAATATACTGCCCAATAATTGATGCAACGCCAGTTGATACCACTGCTGCAGGTGATACATTTACTGGTTACTTCTTTGCTCAATTGTTTTCTGGAGAAAGCCCAGAAAAAGCAATAAAAGTGGCAACTGCAGCTGCAACAATTTGTATTACGAGAAAAGGTGCGGAGCCTTCAATTCCGCAAAATAAAGAAGTTATGGATTTCTTAGCACAATCAAACCTATAAGTGTTAAGTTTCTGATATATTTTGGAGGTATTATGAAAAAAATAGTATACGTAATGGCAATTACTATTGTTATTCTTTCTTCTTGTGCCAGTGTACCGACTGAGTTGTACGATTCGGTAACTGCACTAAGGGCTCGTACTACTCGATTTGAGCCGGTGCAAACCTATGCACAAAACGATTTTGACGAAGGTGAAAAAAACTATAATGAAGCTGTAAGACTTATTGAAGCAGAAGAAGACTTAAAGCTTACACCTGATTTACTCACTGCAGCTCAAACTTCATACACAACAGTAATTGAAGTGGGGATGCCTGCTTATGCAGATGATTTACAAGTAGAAATCGATGCTCTTATTGTAACAGCAGAAGAATTAAAAGCAAATATCGGTTACAAGGCAACATTTGATGGCTTACAAGCAGACTATTCTGCAAGCAAAGATCTTGTTGTAGCTACAGATTATGACAGTGCTCTTGAACAGCTAGAGGCCGTAAAAGAGGACTTGCAAGCACTTATTGATTTATCTAACGAAAAAATCGCTGGCAGTAAAGAAAGTATCGAAAAAGTAACCGAGAGAGTAAACTATCTTGAAAGTCTTATTACAGAAATAGAAAGACTCTCTCAAGGGACACAGGAGTAATCAGATATGAAAAAAATATGTGTAATTGGTCTTAGTTTATTTATACTAGCCGGACTGTATGCCCAAGATGCTCGTTCTGCACAATCATATATAGATGCAAATGCACTTGCGCAAGAGGCTATACTTAAGCAAGAAGAAGGTTATTACGAAGAAAGTATCTTAAAGTCAGATGAAGCACTTAGTGCCCTAGATCTTGCCGTGCTTGATGCAAGCCAAAAATTAATGCAATTGCGTACTGATGTAGCAAAAAAAGATGCGGACAAAAATATTGAAACAGCAAAAGTGCTTGGTTCTGCTACCGATAGCGAATATAAGGCACAGTTTGATGCAGAAATAGTAAAGTATGACGCAGCTATAGCCATGGTTCCTGCAGCAGGTGAGATAAACACTTCCGAAGAAGAAATAAAAGGTGCTTATTCTCCCATTATAAATGAATTTGTAGCAGTTTCTGATGCGGTTAAAAGAATTAATGATAGTTACTTTACACGTGAGCAACAAAAAGGAAGTGCACTTATAGGAGATGCACGAAAAAAATACACACAATTAACTGGAAACAAAACTATTGCAAAAGGATCATCTGATGATTCTAAGGTTTCTAATGCACTGAGTGCAGCGGATTCTGCATTGCAAGAAGGTGCGTTTGCAAATGTAGCAACACAAGTAAAAACTGCAAACGATTTAATGGCATCTATCGAAAAAGCATTTGCAGCAAAAAAAGCTCAAACTCAAAAAGCTATAAATGATGCTAATGCGCGGTTTAGTAAGCTAAAGTCTAGCAAGGTTATAGCAAGCGGTAGTGCAGAAGATAAAAATATAGCTGGCTTGCTTGGCAAGGCAACGAGCTCTCTTAACAGTGGGGACTTAACAGCAGCTGATCAAAACGTTAATAGCTCTCTTACTGCTATGAATAATGCAGAAGCGGCTCACAAAAAGGCACTTGCAGATGCTCAAAAAGCAATTAGCGATGCAACAGCAAAGCAAAAAGCGCTTAACGAAAATGGTATAATGCCGACCGATAGTATGGATAATACTAATATATCATCGTTAATTGCTCTAGCAAATAAATCTGTAGGAGCAGGTGATGTAGCAGCTGCAACAGAAAATGCTAAAGGTGCTTTGGAAACAATGAATACTATCGAAGCAAATTACCTTGCATTAAGCAAAACAGCAAAAGACCTTATAGCTCAGGCTAAAAGTGAGCAAAAAGCGCTCGTTTCAGAATATCCAGGTGCGGATTCAAAAGCTGAGTACGCTTCTATTTCAAACGATATTAGTGAGGCAGACACATTCTTTGCGGAACAAATTTTTGCTGATGCACAAACTTCTGCTCAAAATGCCTTGGATAAAATAGCACAGTTTAAGGTTTCGTTGGCAGAGAATGCAGCTTTATATACAGCAGACGGAAAATATAAAATCCTACCTAAGTTTTACACAGTTAGAGCACGTAATCCTCTTTCTCAAACTGACTGTATGTGGAGAATTTCTGAATATAGTTTTATATATGGGGATAGAGATGCATGGCAGCCAATTTATGATTTAAACAAGGCTTCATTTCCACGAGCAAATGACCCACACTTAATTTTCCCTGGGCAAATACTTGAGATTCCAAGTGCTAAGGGCGAAAAACGTGAAGGAACATATGATCCAAGTATAACATATATCGATTTTGCAGATGCAGAATAGTTTATAAAAATCTAGTACTTTGTACTAAGTT
>CAYJNB010000014.1:13191-20879 GCA_964371205.1 uncultured Treponemataceae bacterium | reverse complement strand
TTTTTATAATTGCATTTGCAATGCGTTGCATTAAGATTGTTTTACCTGCTTTTGGAGGTGCAACAATCAAGGCGCGCTGCCCTTTACCAATTGGACAGAATAAGTTCATAATACGTGTCGAAAACTCATTAGTTGTTGTTTCCAGATCGATTTTTTCGTCCGGATACAATGGTGTTAGATTCTCGAACGGAATACGTGTTTGTGCAATGCGAGTATCTTCGAAGTTGACAGACTCAATGCGCAAAAGAGCAAAATAACGTTCTCCTTCTTTTGGTGAGCGAATTTGTCCGTAAACAGTATCTCCTGTCTTTAGGTTAAATAGTCTAATTTGACTTGGCGAAATATAAATATCATCTTGGCTTGCAAGATAGCTATTTTGTGGAGAACGTAAAAATCCGTATCCATCTGGTAAGATTTCGAGAGCCCCAGAAGCAAAAATAATGCCACCATGCTGTGTATGAGCCTTTAAGATAACAAAAATAAGCTCTTGCTTTTTGAGAGGAGCAAGATCGTCGCGAGATATACCATATTGACCGGCAAGCTCACGCAACCCATGCATGCCCATACCTGTTAGTTCATTAATATTTAATTGTGGTTTTGAATCTCTGTCTTTAATATCTGCTTCGGTTACAACTTCGTCTGCTCCAGTAGGGAGTCCTGCTTCTGCGAAAGAATCTGAATTGGTCCCACCTTGCTGATATGGTTTTCTTCTACCACGTTGCTGTGGCTTTTGAGGACTTTTTTGGCGTAATACAACACGTCTTTGTTTTTGCCCAGATTCTGCAGCTGGTGTTGAAGCTTCTGTTGCTACAACGTCTGATTCTGAAGCACTTACTTCTTGAGAAGGAGTGTCCGTTTGTTCAACTTGAGCTTCTGCAGCTTTGTTTTCTGATAATTCAAGTTGGTTGTTTTCGTCTTGAGAGGAGGCCTGTTCACCCGATGCTTTAAATAAGCGTGGTCTTTTGATTGGCGACATTAAAATCTCCGTTTGTAATTTTATGATTGATTTTTATATTTCTATAAATATATTTGAAAGGAATAAAATAATAGTAATAAATAAGTGTAAAAATGTCAATAGTTGTCTACAAATGCTCTGAAAAGTTTTGTTCAGTCGTTGCTATTCACATAACCGGTAAAAATTGCATTTACAATCCAGATAGGAAACAATAAGTAAAAACTGTAAGAGCAAATGGTAGAGAATACAGAATTACTAGAGAGCGAATAAAATAATTTTGCTTACTATATAACTGTGAATAATAACGTTAAAAGACTACTTGTACTAAAAACATGTAAAGTGCGGTACCAAGTCCCATACTTACTAGTGGTTGTCGTTTCCACAAATGTAAAAGAATTACTACAATACTTGCAATAACTTCCGGAATTCCGAAGGGAGCATTAAGTATCGATACATTTTTAAAGCAATACACTACTAACATTGCCATCATTGCATATGGTAGAACACGCCCTAGGTATACAAGAAATTTGGGTGTTTCAGTTTTTCCATTAAAAATTATAAAAGGCAACATGCGCAAAAGTGCGGTAATAATAGAAATAATAGCAATAGTAATTATAGCTTGAACAGTTGTCATGCGATTTTACTCCTTCCAAACGATAGAACACCTAGTATTACTGCCATAGCAGGTATAAGAAAATTATTAGGGCCAAAAATGAGCAAACATATCAGCGTTGTTGCAAAACCAATCAATGCAGGTTTATGATTTTTTGTACTTATCCATTGTTCGGTGCAAATACTTAAAAAAAGTGCCGTTAAAACAAAATCTATACCTTCGGTATTAAAGGGCAAGGCTCCTCCAAGCAAAGCACCGAGAGAACAGCCGGTAACCCAGTACAGCTGATTAAACAATGTTACCAAGAAGTAGTAGGAATGCGTATATATTTCAGCTTCTTCGGTTGGATGGTCTCGACTCACCAAAGAGTATGTTTCGTCTGTTAAGCCAAACATCATATACGCTTTTTTTACTCCAGCTCCCTTGTATTTATCTATGAGTGAAATACCATAAAAAAGGTGTCGGGCGTTAACCATGAGCGTGGTTAAAGCTGAGGTAAGAAAGGTCGCTCCATTTGCAAGCAAGTCTACTGCAACGTACTGCATAGCTCCAGCAAACATGGTAATACTCATAGGAAGCGCCCACAGAACACCATAGCCCTTAGTTTGCAGCATAATGCCAAAACCCATTCCTAAGAATAGGTAGCCTGTAAGAACCGGAATAGTATCTATAAATGCTCTTTTAATTATACGCTTTTTCATCTTAGCTTTCTTCCTCGGTAGCGATTATAACAAAAGGTAGAAGTTTTTCAAAGGGGTAACAAAAGCAGAATATTATTAAATCTTAATAAGCGAAGACTACTATTTTAATCGTTGACAAAATTGCAATAATATAGTCTACTTGCTCGTATTAAATTCATTATTTAAAAGGATTATGTTATGAAAAAATTAACTTTATGTCTTTTAGTTTTACTATCAATGGTGGTAGTAATGTCATGTCAAAAAAACGATGCAGCGGAAGCAAAAGATGATGGTGCATTAAAAGTTGTGTATGTGGTTAACGGAACTTTAGGAGATCAATCATTTATTGACTCTGCAGCACGTGGACTCCGTCAAGCTGAAGCAGAGTTTGGAATTAACTTAAAAATTATTGAATCAGGCTTAGATGTTGCAAAGTGGAAATCATCTTTAGAAGATGCTGCTGCAAACGAAGAATATGATATCTTAGTTGCAGGAAGCTATTCAATGCTTGAATACATGGAAGATGTAGCTCCTAAATACCCAAACAAAAAGTTTTTTATCTATGATGTTGCAGTAAACTATGAATCAGGAAACTACGACAACGTATATTCAATTCAATACAAACAAAACGAAGGCTCATACATTTTAGGTGCTTATGCAGGCTTAATGACTGCAAACACTGCATTAGCAGGTATTAACGCAGACAAAAAAGTTGGTGTTATTGGTGCACAAAGTATTCCTGGAATTAACGACTTTATTTTTGCTTTTGAACAAGGTGCAAAAGAAGCTGGAGCAGAAGAAGTATTGGTACAATATGCCGGTGGATGGAACGACCCTGCAAAAGGAAAAGAACTTTCTCTTGCATTATATCGCCAAGGTGTAGATATTATCTTCCAAGTTGCAGGTGGAACAGGAGCTGGTGTATTCCAAGCAGCACAAGAAAGTGGTGCTTATGCATTAGGTGTAGACTCTGACCAACACTTAATTCTTGCAGAAACAAACCCTGAGCAAGCAAAAGTTATTCTTTCATCAATGATTAAAAATGTAGACCAAAGTTTATACAGTGCTATCGAAAAACACCTTAACGGTACTTTAACATACGGTGCAGTTGAAGTGTACGGACTTGCTGACGGCGGTGTTGGCATAGCAGAAAACGACTACTATAAAGAAATTACTTCTACAGAAGTACAAGAAGCTGTTGCCGCTTATACAGAAAAAGTATTAAACGGCGATGTTGAAGTAGTAACAGCATTTTAATAACGGAGAAATAATTATGGAAGATAGAGTAGTTTGGGCTGCTAGCAACAAAGAAAAAGATGAATTACGTTTTTCTATTTGGAATACCCTTGTAGAAAAAAATATTGCAGTAGACGAACCCTATGGTGGAATTTCTAATTTTACCGGTTGCGAAGTTGCAGCATCAAATCTTGCTTCATTGCAAATGTGGAGAGATGCAAAGGTTATTAAATGTAACCCCGACACACCACAAATTCCGGTGCGCCTTCGTGCATTACAAGCTGGAAAGACACTTTATATGGCAGTACCGCGCCTTGTGGATGAACGTTGCTTTTTAGAGCTTACAAAAGAAGACTTAGAAAAAAAAGGTGTTAACCTTGAATATGCTGCAAGCTGGCAAGGGGCTGTAGAACACGGAAAAATGGTACGCTTTGAAGAAATGAAAAAAATCGACATTTGTGTTACCGGCTGTGTTGCCGTTACAAAGCTTGGTGGAAGAACCGGTAAGGGTGCAGGTTTTGCAGACTTAGAATTTGGTTTGTTACGAATGTACAAGCTCATCAATAGCGAAACACCTATTATTACCACCGTTCACGATATTATGATCGTAAACGATGATATTCTACCGGTAAATAAGCATGATACTTTCTTAACTTGTATTGTAACTCCAACACAGGTTATTCATGTTAAGACTGACTTAGAGCAGCCAAAGGGAATTGAATGGGACTTAGTGCTTCCAGAACAATTCGAAGCAATACCTATACTTAAAAAATTAAAACCTAGTAACTAGTAGTAACCAGTAACTAATTTTAAAAGGATATTTTGTGCAACCAATCGTAGAAATGCGGAACATTAACAAGATCTATAAAAATGGTGTCTATGCAAATAGAGACATAGATTTTTCTGTGCAAAAGGGCGAAATTCACGCCCTTGTCGGAGAAAACGGAGCCGGTAAATCGACTCTTATGAAAATTTTATATGGTCTAGAAAAACAAACAAGTGGCGATATTGTAATCAACGGGAAACAACACAGTTTCCATTCGCCAAACGATGCAATTAGCGCCGGAATTGGCATGGTGCATCAAAACTTTATGTTGATTCCTTCTTTTACGGTTGCACAAAATATTGTACTCTCGCGCGAACCAATGAAAAATGGTTTGATTATAGACGAGTTACAGTCAAACAAGATTGTACGCGAACTTTCAGAAAAATATAATTTACATATTGACAGTACCTTGCGTGTTTCGGACATAAATGTAGCAGATAAACAACGTACCGAGATTTTAAAGGCACTGTACCGAGACCCTGAAGTGCTCATTTTTGACGAGCCAACAGCGGTATTAAGTCCACAAGAAACAGTGGGCCTTTTTGATGCACTTTCTGCATTGGTAGATGCAGGCAAAACAGTTATTTTTATTACTCATAAGTTAAAAGAAGTAAAAGCAGTTTCTAATCGCATAACTGTTATGCGCGAAGGAGAAAAAGTAACTACCGTAAACACAAACGATGTAAGCGAAAGCGATATATCCGAAATGATGGTTGGACGCAAAGTACTTTTTAACCTTGATAAAGAAAAAGCCGTTGTTAAAGAAACGGTTATAGAGACTAAGAACCTCTGTGCTACAGATAATAGCGCAAAAAAAGTTTTAGACAATATCTCTTTTTCTATAAAGGCCGGCGAAATACTGGGTGTAGCCGGTGTTGAGGGCAACGGCCAGAGAGAATTGGTCGAAATAATTACCGGAATTAGACAAAAACAAGAGGGAGAAATCTTCATACACGAAGAAGCCCTGACTGAACATATAACACCTGCTCAAGTGCGAAAAATGGGTGTAGCACACATTCCCGAAGATCGTTTATACAACGGCGTTGCCTTTGGGGCGAGCATAAAGGATAACCTTATTATAGACAGGTTACGAACAAAGGCTTTTTCTAAAAAATCTGTTCTTAACCTAGAAAAAATTGATTCAAATAGCAAAGAGTCCATTGACCATTTTAACATTGTAGCAAAAGATGGCGAAACATCTATCGAGTCCCTTTCGGGTGGAAATATGCAAAAAGTAATTATTGCACGTGAATTTACTTCAGGTTCAAAACTTCTTATTGTTTCACAACCAACTCGCGGGGTAGATATTGGAGCAAGCGAGTATATTCGAAAAAAGCTTCTAGAACAAAGTCGCATGGGCTGTGCAGTCTTACTTATTTCTGCCGATTTAGCCGAGGTTATTAGTCTTTCGGATAGAATTGTTACCCTACACGACGGAAAGATTACTGGAGAGTTCGACAATACAACCCCCGTAGATGAGAAGGAACTGGGGTTGTATATGCTTGGAATTAAAAACATGTTTGAGAGTGAAAAATGACAGTAAAAAACATACTCATAGCAAATAAAAAAACCTTTTTTGCCGTAGCATTTAGCTTATTAGCAAGCTTTATTCTTATCTTATTTTTGAGCAAAACTCCTATAGATACTTTTTTTACCTTTATTACAGGACCTCTTAGCAGAGTAAATAGAATTGGTGACTGGATAGAAGAATCTATTACGCTTACCCTACTCGGACTTGCTGTTGCAATTGTATTTAAAGGTGAACAGTTTTCGCTAGGAGCAGAAGGGCAACTAATACTTGGCTCATTAGCTGCAGGTATTGTAGCTTTGTACTTACCTGTTCCACCAATTGTGCGAGTACCGGTAGCGCTCTTAGTTTCTATGGTTGCAGGCTTTTTATACGGTGCAGTACCCGGCATTCTAAAAGCAAAAATGAATGCAAACGAAATTGTTTCTTCTCTTATGCTCAACACTATTGCCGTTAAGTTTTACGAGATAATTGTAACCTACTTTTTAACACCAAAGGTAAACGCAACCTTTGTTGCCTCTCCTGAATTCCCAGAAGAAGGCGTACTTCCCTTCTTTTTACCAAGTATACCTTTTTTAGAAGATAGTATTACCATGCTTAAAAATCAAACAAGTATATCTATTGCGCTGTATATAACCATAGCCTTTGTATTTATTACACACTTTTTTATGTTTAAAACAACCCATGGCTACGACTTGCGTATATCGGGCTTAAACCGTCATTTTGCTTTTTATGGTGGACTTAATGTGGAACGCTCAATTATGCTTTCTATGGCATTAAGTGGAGCTTTGGCAGGTTTAGCCGGCGGACATGTGGCAATGGCTATACATGAACGACTGTTATTGGGTGTCTCTGTGGGTATTGGTTTTGAAGGCGTTGTTGTAGCGCTTTTAGCACGAAACAATCCGCTAACTGTTCCCTTTGCTGCCCTTGCGTATTCTTACATCCGCATCGGTGCCGACGTTATGGAAAGAAGCTCAGATGTATCTCGAGAAATTGTTGTGCTAATACAAGGTATAATAATTCTGTCGATTACGGCGCAAAGAGCTCTTCCCCTCATAAAAAATCTAAAATTTCTAAAGAAAAAAGGTTGATTATATGAATTTTGATGTTGCAATTGCTTCAATGTTTACTCCTATATTTCTCGCTTCAATTATACGAATCAGTACACCAATAATCTTTCCGGCAATGGGCGGACTTATTGCAGAGTCTTCGGGTACACCAAATATTGCACTCGAGGGGTCAATGCTCGTTGGTGCATTTGTCGGCGTTATCGTTTCGGCTGCAACCCAAAACCTATACATTAGCTTTTTAGCGGTTATTGTTGCAGGAGTTATAACCGGGCTTTTTTTAGCATTTTGCCATTTATGGCTCAAATCGAGTGCAATACTTTCGGGGGTTGCGCTTAACATTATTTGTTCGGGATTAACCGTCTTTTTCTTGTTTATTTTTACTGGCGATAAGGGTAACTCTTACAAGCTAAAAAGCCTAACCTTTCCAAATATAGATATTCCGCTTATTCAAGATATTCCCTTTTTGGGAACGGTTTTAAGCGGATACAACTTACTAACCTATCTTGCCTTTTTATCGGTTATTTTGATTTATGTGCTTTTGTATAAAACAAAACTCGGTCGATACATTCTTGCAGTAGGAGAAAACAGAGAGGCTGCAAGTAGTGTTGGTATTAATGTTGAAAAAATTAAACTTACAGCTCTATGCCTTAGTTCTACCTTTGCCGCCCTTGGTGGTGCAAATATGTCTATGGGTTATTTATCTCTTTTTCAGCGCGACATGACTGCAGGCCGTGGATTTATTGCCCTTGCAGCCGTACACCTTGGTCGCAAGCACCT
>CAYJNB010000014.1:0-13091 GCA_964371205.1 uncultured Treponemataceae bacterium | reverse complement strand
TGGATGCATACAACAAAGAACAACCAGAAAAACTCGTTTTGCTTGGAGACCTGTTGTATCATGGACCTCGTAACCCTTTAAGCGAAAAATACAATACACAAAGTGTCTGTGCTATGCTTAATAGTATTAAAGATAACATCATAAGTGTGCGCGGAAATTGCGACAGCGAAGTTGACCAAATGGTTCTTGAGTTTCAAATTACCGCAGATATAACTACCTTGTTTGTAGATGGATTTTCAATATTTGCCTCACACGGCCATGTGTATCACTACGACAAGCTCCCTTTAATGAACAAAGGTGATGTTTTTATTCAGGGACATACACATATTCCGGTACTGGAAATAAAAGATGGCATCACCCTGCTTAATCCAGGTTCTGTGAGCTTGCCAAAGGGCGATAGCACAAACTCATACATGGTATACGAAAATAAAACTTTTACCTTAAAAGACTTATCAGGAAATGTATTAAAAGAACTTTCTGTGTAGTACTAGGTTGAGTTTTTTTTAAAATCACAGTAAGATAATAACATGTATAAAGAATTTTTACCTTACGACACTGTTAGAAATAACTCTTTTAAGATGGCACACCGTATTCATCAAGATGGTTTTGTGCCGAACATTATTTACGTTTCTTTACGAGGCGGCGCCTATGTTGCTAATGCACTCAGTGAATATTTTAAGATAGCACGAAAAGACTGTAGCCCAGTACTTTATGCTGCAGTTGTTGCCCGTTCATATTCGGATATTCGCCAGCAAGAGCGTATTATGATTGATGGATGGACGTACTCCCCCGACCACCTACGACCAGGAGATAAAATCCTTCTTGTAGATGATATTTTTGACAGTGGTCGTACTATAAACCACTTAGTGGAAGTATTACTCGAAAAGGGTGTTCCTAGAAAAGACATAAAAGTTGCGGTTCACGATTATAAGTATTTTACATACCGCGAAGAACAATTACCCATTCAACCTGATTACTGGTGCAGAAAATTCGAAATAGAATCTCCAGAAAAAGATATGTGGATTCACTATGCAAGTCATGAATTAGTAGGCCTTTCTAAGGAAGAATTAGAAGAACACTATTATAAAGATGACCCAGAACTGAGAGAAGTGTTCGATTCACTAATATAAGGGCTTATATAATGCAAAAGACAAAAAGCAAATCTGCTATTAACAGAATTTTTATACTGAGTATACTCTTTTTAAGTACGAGTGTTTTTGCTCAGATAAACACTATCAAATCGCCTACATTTTCTGCTAAAACATTCCCCAATGGAATATTATACTCTTTTTTTGAAATAGCAGATGATGAGAAAATTAAATACAGATTATATGATCCTCTTTCTGCATCTTCTGCAGAAGGCTACATAGCGAGCGAAGGATCTCTCTTTGTCGAAACAGAAGTTACAGCTACCGCTTGGATAGAAAAAGGTGAGCAAAAAAGTTTACCTGTTGTTCTCTATCCACAACAAGAATTACCATTTGCAAATATTGACAGTGCTTTTATTAGTCCAGTCGAGGGTGAGTGGGCAAATAAACAAGCTTTAGTTATGGATATTCCTTCCGATTACGAAGCCTACTACTCTTTTACTTCTACAGACCCATTAGTATCTGGCTTAGCATATGATGGGCCAGTTTTAATCGATATGAATGGAGTTGTTACCGTTACTATTGCACTTGTTGCACCCAATGAAACAGTCTACAATAAATCAATCACTTATTCTGTAAGTGATTATGCTGCTTTTCAACCATTCTCTGAAGACGATGGGGCAGTAATAGATTTTTCTCCTGCAACACCAATAAGTATACCCGAAAATATGGCTTATTACTTTGGGAATGAAGAATCTATAGTAAATGAAGGTAAGACACTATCAATTACAAAGACAAACGATATTATCCGTTATGTCCCCTTAGTTATTGTAGATAATAACGAAAAATATCGCTATGTTGTTCAAACAGGGGAACAAGGAAGTGGTGTTCGACCATTGCCTTCAGTATCTGGTATAGAGTTTTTTAACTGGGAATTCTTTTCGTTTGATTTAGGAAGTTCTGTTTCCTATTCGATAGACAACTCCCCATGGGTAACATATATAAACCCTGTTTATATAGATAGATCAGAACCACACACTATTTCATGGACTTCTGCAGCCTATTATGATGGAAAGGTACAACACATTACCGTTCCTCCTAAACCAAAACTAGTAGGTATACCGCAAGATAACATATCTAGCAAATCGGTAACAATAACTGCAGATGATACCGATTTTGTTTTCCGCTATGAAACAGCTAAACATAAAACAGATTTTCTTAGTTCTGTATATTTTGATGTTCTTCCTGGAGAAAAATACACATTTAGCACACCTCTATCTGTATATTACAAGGGTATAAAACAAGGCTCTTTAAAGGCAGCATTTACTATCGACAAGCAAGTACCCGTAAAGCCTCAGTTTATTACCGATTCTCCACAATATGCAACAAACCCTGTTCAAATAAATATTGACTCAGAACATGACATATTTGTTCGAATTAGTAAAAAACCTATTGATGTTTCTTTAGGGCAAGAAATTTCGTATACACCTGTTGTAGATACAAGCATTCCATTTATGGCTCTGCCAACAAAAACAATTGAACTTTCTGGAGATGTAGACGGAGCAACATTTTATACAATACAAGCATTTACTCAAAGTACAACTGGCACTCGCAGTGCTGTTGCTACGTATACAATTTGTGTAGACACCTATTCACTATTTGTTTCGAACACATATATGCGAGAAAACGATATGGCCGAAACAGGCTCTCCTCTACAACCTTATAGTAACATAAATACAGCACTTGCAGAGGCAAGCAAGCGAAAGGCTAGTAAGATTTTTATTGAAGGGTCATATACCGATGTACAATCATTTTCTATAAGTGGAATGTGTACCTTATTTGCAAATGAGAGCGCTGAGCTAGAATTTGCCGATGGAGCAACAATGAAAATAGATGGTGGAGAGCTTGTATTGCAAAATATACAAATTATGCAAAGTAAACAAGACCAAACATTGCCAAACTCACCATTAATTACTGTAAACAATGGAAAACTCGCTATTCAAAATACAAGTATTTCGTATTTTGGACCGGACTCTCAAACACTTATTTTATCTAATTCCTCTCTAGTGAGTATTTTAAATGCAAAAATAAATGCAACAGCATTTTCATACTGCGCTGTAGTAGATGCAACTGATTCAAATATTACAATCAAAGAAAGTACAGTACTCGGAACAGCTTCTGCTGTTGAATTATTTAATATAACAGATGGTGATTTACTTCTATCCGAATCAGACTGTACAACTTCGGCAGGAGTAGGACGCATAGCAAGCCTTTTTGATGCAAACTATTCTATACATAACAATACATTCACAAAAAAAGATGGAACATCTCGAATATTGCAACAAGCTGTACAAGTAAATAAAGGTAGCTTTGAACACGATTTTTACGAAAATAAACTTTCAGGATTTAAAGAAGGACTCTTACAAGTACAATGATTATTTGCGGAATAGACGAAGCGGGGCGCGGCCCTTTAGCAGGACCGGTTACCGCAGCTTCGGTTATACTACCAAAAGATTTTCCGTTTGAAGCTCTACAAGATTCAAAGAAACTATCAGAAAAAAAACGCCTTATTGCAAATAAACTCATCCGAGAAAATGCCCTCTGTTGGGGTATTGGCTGGGCGTGGCAAAAGCAAATTGACCAGATAAATATTTTACAAGCAAGTTTACTTGCTATGCGTCGCTCATATGAGAGTATGTTACGATGCGCATCCCTCTCTATTCTAGATAGCATTACACCGCACTCAGTTATTGTAGATGGTATACATTGCCCAAATCTTGCAAATCTCAATTCTGCAATGTGCACTGCAAAACCAAAAGCAGATGCAACAGAGTATGCCGTAATGGCAGCTTCAATTCTTGCAAAAACAGCGCGCGACTCTTTTATGATAAAAATAGCACACCATTTTCCGGAGTATGGCTACGAAAAGCACAAAGGCTACCCTACTGCCTCTCACCGCGAAGTTTGCCACAAAATTGGTCCTTCGCCCATTCAGCGATTGACTTTTAAATATTAAGGAAAGCATAAAAAAGCTCTACCACTGCACGTAGTAGAGCTCATTTTACACAAATGCTTACATCTAAACCTTTTCTAACTTTCTGATTCAGCGTCCGGTTTGCGTTTTGATACAATGTGCACACGACCGGTTTTCTTTACCGGAGGTTTGTCGTGTTCAGTTTTTTTCTTGTAAATAAGTTTTTTTTGCCCAGCCTTTTGTGCTTTTCGCTCTGCTGCAGCTTTTGATTTTGTTTTTCTGTCTTTATCGATAAAAGCAAGCGAATCTTCAAAACCCTTTAAAAAGCGTTGCATATCTTCTGCAAAGACAACAATTGCATGGCGACTGCTTGCCTCGCCCTCTTTGCTTTCTACCACTTGTAAAAACACATCGCCTGCACGATTTTCTTTAACATTAAAAAAGTAATTTCTGTTATCCAGATTTACGTGCGTTGTGTATAACTCTCCGCGTATACCCATATTTACTCCTAAAAAGCCACCATTGTGGCGCACCATAAGCGTTGTAATCTTCCACCTTATTTTTACTATACTAGCATATATTCAGTGAATGTGCAACAGAGCACGAAACAAACTAAGCTACCGCCAATCAACTCTTACATCCGAAAGTGATTGATAGAGATACGATGTATCGGGTATATCTAAGCTAAAGTTACTGAGAAAGGGGATACAAAATCTTATTTATCAGTATAAAAGAGATTTCCATTATTTAAGTACAAGCTACCGCTCGTAGCTTCAAGCGTAAAGTCCTTTAGTGTAAAATTAGCACCTTCATTTTTTATGAGTAAAGTTTCATCAGTCAAATTGGTAACGTTTAGATGTATTGGTTGCGTGATTCTCTGTTTTGCACTTATAACTGCATCAGCGGAAATAATAGAAAGTGTAGTAACATGGCCTTTATCCATTATAAGAGAAGCATTGCTTTGTATTCTAATCTCTGCGGCTGCTACATTTTCTCCTAACGTAATGTGTGTACCTTCTCCAGATACTGTAAGTAATTCCACGTTGCAGGGGGCAGAGGATGCAGATTGAATTGTAATATTCTTGTGCTTTGCGTCCGATAAATCAATCGATGAGGCAGTGGTAGAGCCGGTTATATAGATAATGTAGTTATTGTTTTCTGTTTCTGCCGTGGATACACAATCTAATGCCTTTTGTAAAGTATTAAAGGGAGAGCCGACACCTCCGGTATTGGTATCATAGCCGCGGTCCGAAACATAATACGCATTTACTTTTTGCAAATCTGATTCAGAAGGAGGGTTAGAGTGAGTTTCAAAAAAATCAGCTAAATCGTTATCAAATAAAGAGCAATTGCAAAATACAAGGCTTGCTATAAGAGAAAATAGTACTTGTGTTCTAATACATCGCTTCATTGTATATAACTATACCATTGTTTTGTATTATACACATGTGCCTTTTGGCACATTTTACTATTTTTACAGTAAAATTTATTTTACAGAAGCTGTGCTTTTTGTATCATCTGAGAATGCCATTCTAGCAGTTTTTTTTCTATCTCCGCGTTACGTCCCTTAACATCGCATATTACCCTAAAAACCGGCTCAGTTCCGCTACCACGCATCCAAATAAAAGCAATTGGTTGTTCATTTTTGTTAAAAAAGAGAATCTTAAACCCGCCCTTGCCACTCATACTAAAGTCAGCTACATTACGTGTCTCTACAGTTCCATTATTGGAAACTGCTTGCCAATTTGTTATGCCATAATCACGCTCTAAGTCAGCTTTTTTTTCTTCCCATTCGGCAAGAAATACTTTTTGATACTCCCTTTTTAATGCTGCATGGTCAGTTATTGTAACATTTGCCAGAGCACGTTCTTCTGAAACTCCTGTTGTAATATACTGTGGCAGAGTCTCTATAATATCATTTATTGAATACTCGTCTTTATATGCATTGCCTTGGCCAGATTTTTCGCACCAAAGACGGAATAAATCTTTTACTAATAATAGTTTTAATAAAGCAAATACTGTATTTAATGGGTCGCGTACTGCCGCAGGATGTGTAATGTTTCCGCCATTGGAACCTTCTCCCAATATTCGCACCTCGTATCCTTGGTTGCGTAATTCGCGCGCTTTATTAACAACATTTGCCTCACCTACCTCTGCACGTGCAACAATTGCCCCAAAAGCGTGTGCAATTTCTTCGATTCGCATAGAAGTTGGTCCATTTACTACCACTGCAATTTTCTTTTGCTCAGAAGCAGATTCATTTTTTGCCTGATATACGAGAGAAGCAGTTTCTGAGAGCACGCAAAGGGCAAACACTTCTTGAGCTTGTAATACACTAGCCTTATTCGTAGCAGCATCCCAAAAAACTATGTTTCCGCGGTCACCATCGCAATCGGGCATGTACCCCAAAACTGCTTCTGTATTCCCTTCTTTTTGCAACTGTGTCATAAAATCGGCACAATATGTAAGATTTTTTCCTTCAGGAATAATTGCGTGTGCTATTTTTCCGGGTTCGTTATTAATTGCATAAAACCCAATTCCCAAACCAGTTAAAAAATCTTTATCGATAGAAACAGTGCGTGCGCTTCCATTCATATCACATACAGCGGAAATTTTGCTTTTTTTATTACTTTTAGCAATACGCTCAAAATAAGCATCTTGATCTTTTGTATCTTCGCTACCTGATATTACCAGTTTTTCAAATTGTATATATGAATCGAGTGCATCATTTTTTAACTTTGGCTGCATTGCATACAAATCCTTCAAAAAAGGTTCTCCTTTTTGTAAAAGACTTTCTGCATATTCGCACGCATTTTCTTTATCGCAAAGAGCCTTAAAATCTGCCGAAAGCATTGCAGCAGATTGCCCATCTAGCACACCGCCGTCATTCAAGCCAAACTTTATACCATTATGCCCAATAGGATTATGACTTGCAGAAATATACATAAACCCGTCGAAGTCGCGCGAATAAGCCATTGTTTCGGGAGCAGCAGAGATACCAATAAAAAGCACTTCTATACCATTTGCTGCAAGTGCAGCCAAAGCTGCTGCTGCAATTTCTGTACCGGTTGGGCGTGTATCGGTTGCCACAACAATGCAAGGTCTATCTTTTTGTGTTGCTTTTTTTATAAAATGAGCATAGCTTTCTGCCATTAAACTTGCTACCAAGATGTTATGTTTACCAATAGATGTAGAGGAATCTTCTTCGTTTCCTGATTCAACAAAAATGCCTCTCCATCCAGAGGCAGACAAAATAAGAGAACTATAATCTAATTTCATAGCGAAAGTATAGCATAAAGAGTTATAATGCGTATACTAATAATCAGCTAAACAGATATTTTTTCTTTTGACAAGTAGATTTTTTGGTGTTATAGTCTTAGATAAGTGGGAGTTAACTAGATGGAACATACTGATACTCATAAGACTAGCACCGCTGTTTTGGAAAAAAAGCTCTGTACTGGATGTGGTTCATGCGCTGTAGTTTGTCCGCATAAATCTATCGAAATGAAAAATGACGAAGAAGGTTTTTTAATTCCCTTTTTTGATACAAAAACATGCACAAACTGCGCGTTATGTGTATCGCACTGTCATGTTTTAAACTCAAGTTATAGCAACTCTCAAAATCCTATAGCTTTTTCAGCCTACGCCCAAGACGAGATACGCAAGGAAAGTTCCTCTGGAGGGCTCTTTACTGTACTTGCAAACCATATTCTTGATGTAGGAGGAACTGTTTGTGGAGCAGCTTTTTCTCAAGACTGGAGTGTTGAACACATTCTAGTTTCGAATAAAGATGATTTATGGAAGTTGCGTGGCTCAAAATATGTAGATAGCGTATTGTTTCCTATCTTAAAAGACATAAAGAAAACGCTAGAAAAAGGTAATTATGTTCTTTTTTCTGGGTGTCCTTGCCAAGTATCAGCACTTAACAGATATTTAGATAAGAACTACGAAAATCTCTACACTATTGATATTATTTGTCATGGGGTGCCCTCTCCAAAAGCCTGGCACTCATACTTAGAGCAAAATTTTAACAAGGATACTATTAAAAATATTTCATTTAGAAGTAATAAAACCGGTTGGGCAAACTTGAGTTTTAAAGCAGAAATGTACAATGGTGATATAGTTTCACAGCAATGTGCTTCTAATACATTTTATAGTGCATATGTAGAAAAACTTTTATTACGAAAAAGTTGCGAATCGTGTAAATTTGCAACTATTCCGCGCCAAGGCGATATTACAATTGGAGATTTTTGGGGAGTTCATTCTTACAATCCTTCATTTGATGACAATAAAGGGCTTTCTATCGCACTCATCAATAATTCTAAAGGAGAGTCCTTGTATAATAAAATTGAAGCAGAACTACAACTGAACGAGGCTGTGCCAAGCATATTTGCAATCAACTCTCAGCGCAACATACTTAACCCGTCAACAAGTCATGCTAACAGAGATTTATTCTTTGCAGAGTTTACAAAAGATAGTTCAGCTTGTTTTAATGACCTTGTATCAAAATATCTTTAAATAACTGTTGCAGCAAAGTTCCATACATAATAGATTTTAAAACTTTTTTTGCATTTTTTTCTTGACAATTAGAAATTATGAGTTATACTCTACTATACAAAGATAAAAAAGAAATGAATTAGATTCGTTGCTAGAGATTAGAGAAAAGCAGTGTTTCTTCCATAATAAAAATATGGGGAAACTCTGCTTTTTTTTTATTCTTGCGTTAATTAAGGAGGAACTTATGAACATTACGGATTTTTCTATGGATTTTTTCTCATTAAAGGGGAAAAATGCAATCGTTACTGGCGGTAACTCAGGGCTCGGACAAGCATTTGCTTTAGCTCTTGCAAAAGCAGGCGCTAACATTTTTGTGCCAACAATCATGGACGACAATGGTGAAACAAAGGCCATGATCGAAGAAGTTGGTTCTAAAATGGAGGTTATGATTGTTGACATAACCAAAGAAGGAATGCCTAAAAAAGTACTCGAGACCTGTATTGAAAAAATGGGTTCTGTAGATATTTTATTTAATTGTGCTGGCATTTGTATTAATGAACCAGATGTTACTAAATTTGGTCGCGAACAATGGGATAAGATGGTTCAAATAAATCTTACAGCATTATTCGAAATGATGTATGAAGCTGGAAAAGTTATGATAGAACAAAAAAGCGGTAAAATTATTAATATTGGTTCTATGTTCTCATTCCGTGGTGGTCGATGGTCTCCAGCATATGCTGCAACTAAACATGGTGTAGTTGGTGTTACAAAAGCATATTGCGAAGAATTAGCTAAACATAATATTCAAGTAAATGCAATTGCACCAGGATTTTTTGCAACCAAGCTTACAGAAAAAACTCGCAGCAACGAAGAATCAAATATGCGCGTTTTAAATCATATTCCTTCAAACAGATGGGGTTATACAGCAGACTTAATGGGTGCTGCTGTCTATTTAGCTAGTCGTGCCTCTGATTATGTAAATGGTCATGTTTTAGCAGTTGATGGCGGTTGGTTAACAAGATAAGGTAGTTATGGAAAAGTATATTGTTGGAATAGATGGCGGTTCGCAAAGTACAAAAGTAGTTATTTATGACTTAAAAGGAAATATAGTTTCTGAAGCAACCGAAAAATTACAACCCATGTATATTCCGAATAAAGAAACAGCCGAACATCCAAAAGACGATTTATGGGATTCTCTTTGTATAGCTTCTAGCAAAGCACTTAAAGCTTTTAAGGGAAACAAAAACGATATTATTGGAGTAGGTCTTTGTACAATTAGATGTTGTAGAGCTTTATTAAAAGCTGATGGAACCTTATTTTCGCCAGTAATGAGCTGGATGGATTTTAGGTTATCAAAAAATTACGAGCATCAAAATGATGAAGTTGCGTATGTAACTACAACATCGGGTTATATAACACATCGTTTAACAGGCGAAAAAAAAGATACAGCTGCTAACCAAGGTGGCGGTACTATGCCTTATGACAAAGATACATGGAATTGGTATTCAGACGAAGCAACCTTTAATAGTTTTAATATTAAAAGAGAAATGCTATTTGATTTGATTCCACCTGGAGATATTTTAGGTAAGATCACTAAAACGGCTTCAGAAAAAACAGGTATACCAGAGGGTGTTCCAGTAGTGGCAACCGCAAACGACAAAGCCGTAGAATCTTTGGGTGCAGGCCTTCCAAAGGAAAATTGTGTTCTTATTTCCTTGGGAACCTATATTGGTTCTATGATGTATGGAAAAGAAAATAGTAAAACTGCAAAAACATATTTTTCTAATCCAGCATCAATGCCAAATACATTCTTATACGAAAGTAGTGGAATCCGACGCGGAATGTGGACAGTTAGCTGGATAAAAGATGTTCTCGGTAGCGAAATTGTAGAAAAAGCTCACGAGCTAAAAATGCATCCAGAGTCATACTTAGATATGCTTGCAGAGAACGTACCACCAGGAAGCGATGGCTTAGTTACCATTCTTGATTGGTTACCACCACCGAGTGCACCACATAAAAGAGGAATGATGCTTGGCTTTGACGGTAGACACGGAAAAGCTCATATGTATCGCTCTATTTTAGAAGCAATTGCTATGACTATGAAGATCAATTCATTCAAAATGTTAAACGAATTGAACATGGATGTCGACAGTATTATTGTTTCTGGTGGAGGATCAAACAGCGCACTATTTATGCAAATATTTGCCGATGTGTATAATAAAAAAGCTATTAGAAATGTAGCAAGTAGCTGTGCAAGTTTAGGAACTGCAATAAATGTTGCAGTAGCACTTGGACACTACACATCATATGAAGAGGCAAATGCTAATATGGTACAAGTTCGCGATACTTTTACACCTATACAAAAAAATGTAGAACTATACGCCAAACTTGTAGAGGTATATGGAACTGTTTCGGACGAAACAGATACTATTTTGAAAAAATTACACGCCATATAAGAATGGCTAAACCATTGGAGGGTTTACTTATGGAAAGAGAAGAGATTGTAAAGCAAATGATTCAATTTGTTGGATCAGAAAATGTTACAACAGAAGAAGAGGTATTAAAAGAAAGTACACACGATAGATTTAGAAAATTTGAATGCTATCATGGTTACTTTCATAACCCTCTTCCTGCTGCTGTAGTATTTGCAAGAAATACAGATGATGTTTCTAAAATACTAGCATTTGCTAATGAAAATCGCATTAATGTAGTACCAAGAACAGGTATTTCTGCAACCGAGGGAGGACTCGAAACGGAAGTAGAAAACAGCATTGTGTTAGATGGTTCTCGCATGAACAAAATTATCGATATTGATATATACAACATGCAAGCAACTTGTGAATGCGGTGTACCACTTGAAGTTCTTGAAGATAAACTAAGAGAAAAAGGATATACAACAGGGCACTCTCCACAATCTAAGCCTCTAGCACAGATGGGAGGCCTTGTTGCAACAAGAAGTATCGGTCAGTTTTCTACACTTTACGGAGGAATAGAAGACATGGTTGCAGGTCTTGAATTTGTTTTTCCTAACGGCCATATTTCTCGCATTAAAAATGTTCCAAGAAGAGCAGCTGGTCCCGATATTCGCCATGTTCCAATCGGTAATGAAGGAACTCTTTGTTATATAACAGAGGTAACAGTAAAAATATTTAAGTATTATCCAGAAAACAACATTTTCCTTGGATATGTGCTTGATGATATGCTTGATGGACTTAAAATCTTGCGCGAAGTTATAGCTGCAGGATATCGTCCTTCAGTTGCACGCCTTTACGATAGCGAAGATGGGGGACATTACTTCTCTCACTTTGCAAACGGTAGATGTGTTTTACTCTTTATGGCAGAAGGACCAAAGGGTATTGCAGATGCAACAGCTAAGGGAATTTCTGAAATTGTAACAAATTTTGGTAAATGCGAGGCTGTTGATCCAAAACTCATTTCTAAATGGTTTGATAACCTTAACTGGGGACCTAAAAACCTTGTAGAAGAACGTGCTCGCGTTATGCAAACTAAAAATGTTTGCTACACAACAGAAATTTCTGGAAGTTGGAGTGCTGTATTAGACATATATACAAATGTAATGAAGAGAATGAGAAACGAAGTTCCAGACATTACATTATTTGGAGCACACTCTTCTCATAGCTACATAAATGGTACAAACCTCTATTTTGTATACTATTACAATGTTGTAGACTGTGAACCTAAAGATGAAATCGATAAATATCACAGACCTATTAAAACTATTGTTGTAGAAGAAACATTAAAAGCAGGTGGATCAATGTGTCACCATCATGGTGTTGGTAAACATCGTAAAAAATGGATTAAAGAAGAACATGGAACAGCCTACAATGTATTGTCTGCTCTTAAAAAGACTTATGATCCAAATGATATTATGAATAAGGGTACTATTTATAATGACTAAAAATTTTAAAATACTTGTTTGTTTTAAAGTTACTTATAATTTTGATGAACTCTCGGATGAGGAATGGACATTAGGTAATAATAATGATGTTGATACTACCTATTTAAAGCCTATAATAAATCCCTTTGATGAGAGTGCATTAGAATTAGCCTTACGACTCAAAGACAGTTTAAATACATCAGCTGATGATTTTGCAACAGTTGATGTTGTTACTGTCGGAGATTCGTATACCGATGTATCTCTAAAATTACTCAATGCTCTTAAAGTTGAAAATGCCTTTAAAATCGCTAGTAACGATACTTTTAGTTTTTATCCAAAAATCAAGGCTCAACTTTTAGCACAGTTTGCAAAAAACAAAGAATATGACTTGATTATAATGGGGCGGCAAGGTAATAAAGCTGGAAGTGAGCAAGTCGCGCTGCTTACTTCAGAAATTTTAAAAATACCGTGTATAACAAATGCAATCGACATAAGCTCTTCTAATGGAGATATTATTGTACAAAACAGCAGCGACACACAGATTATGCAAAAACGCATACAAAAAAAAGCTGTTATCTCTATTGGCAATGCCCCTATCTCTTGCTTACGTGTGCCAACAATTAAAGATAAGTTA
>CAYJNB010000013.1:8008-22035 GCA_964371205.1 uncultured Treponemataceae bacterium | reverse complement strand
GCTTCTTCTTTGCTCCAAAGATTTTTGCGATAGTTTAAGTCACAGCTAACTGTAATTCCTTTTTTCTTTGCAACTTCAAGTGCTTGCTTACACATAGTTGCACAGTTTTTAGAAACTGCAGCTGTTATTCCTGTAAAGTGGAACCACTGTGCATCAGCAAAAATTGCATCCCAGTCAAATTCTTCTGGACTTGCTTCTGCAATTGCAGAATATTTGCGGTCGTAGATTACTTTTGAAGGGCGTTGTGATGCACCCTTTTCTACAAAGTATGAACCGAGTCTTTCTCCACCTCTAACCATGAGTGAAGTATCAACACCATATCTGCGAAGAGAATTAACAGCGCACTGACCAATCTCATGTGCAGGAACTTTAGTAACAAAGGCAGCATCTAGGCCATAATTGGCAAGAGAAACAGCAACATTTGCTTCTCCACCAGCATAGGTTGCTTCAAATTTCTCTGCTTGAATAAATCTTGTGTAGCCTTCCGGCATGAGGCGCATCATTATTTCGCCAAATGTAATAACTTTTTTCATGTAATTTCCTTATAATTTAATGTGTATGTATGTATGTTTGATTTAATTTTAAGAATTCTAATTCACAAATAAAGCTGTTTGAAAAGTCAAACAACTTTATTTGCTTTTAGTTTTACCACTCAGCGAAAGAACCATCTTTGTGGCGCCATATTGGATTTTTCCAATTATGCCCTGTTTTTGCCATTTTTCTTAAAAAATCCTCATTCACATCTACACCTAACCCAGGTCCTTCAGGAAAACTAAGAGAACCATTATCAAATGTAAAAATTTCTGGATTTGATAAGTAATCAAGAACATCGTTTCCTACATTGTAGTGTATACCTATACTTTGTTCCTGAATAACAGCATTATATGATGTCGCATCAACTTGAAGACAAGAAGACAAAGCAACTGGTCCAAGTGGGCAGTGTGGGGCTAAAGCAACATCATAGGCTTCTGCCATACTTGCAATTTTTTTAACTTCGGTAATTCCGCCAGCATGAGATAAATCTGGCTGAATAATATCAACATATCCTTGCTGTAATAGATTTTTGAACTCCCACCGAGAAAGCAATCTTTCACCCGTAGCAATTGGAATACTACAAGCCATTGCAACATCTCTAAATGATTCACCGTTTTCACACAATACTGGCTCTTCAATAAACATGGGATCAAATTCTTCTAGTTTTTTTGCAAGTACTTTTGCCATTGGTTTGTGAACACGTCCATGGAAATCTATAGCTATTCCAAAGTCACGTCCACAAGCCTCACGAATACCAGCAACTCGTTCTAACACAGCATCAATTTTGCTATGATTATCAATGAATTGCAATTCTTCAGTTGCATTCATTTTGATAGCAGTAAAGCCAAGCTCTTGTCGTTCTTTTGCATCAGCTACAACACCACCAGGACGGTCACCTCCTATCCAAGAATAGGCTCTCATCGAGTTACGGCATTTTCCCCCTATTAATTCGTGTACTGGTGCATTTAAGTACTTCCCTTTAATATCCCAAAGAGCTTGATCTATCCCTGACAATGCAGACATATGAATGCCTCCACCACGATACAAACCACCACGATACATTACTGTCCAAAGATCTTCAATAAAACGTGCATCTTTACCAATGATGTATTCATCCATTAATTCACGAACAGCACCTTCTACAGTTGCTGCCCTTCCCTCCAATACAGGTTCTCCCCAGCCAATAAAACCATCATCTGTTTCGACCTTGAGAAATAACCAGCGAGGTGGTACTTTAAATAGCTCATAAGATTTTATTTTCATAATTATTCCTTATATTATTTTGATCTATAAATTAAATCTGGCAAAAACATTACTATATCTGGGAAGAAGATTAATAATACTTGAGTTATAAACATCGCTAACAAGAATGGCCAAATGTAGCGAGAAATTTGTATAAGAGATGTCTTAGTTATAGCTTGTGCAGTAAACAGGTTGACACCAACCGGAGGAGTTAAGAATCCCATTTGTCCAGCTAAGACGAACATTACACCAAAGTGGATTGGAGATACACCCATGTCTATTAGAATAGGCAGGAATATTGGCGTAAAAATTAAAATCATTGCCTCAACTACCATAAATGTACCACAAACAAGAGTTAACAGCAGGAAGATAAAGTAAACCGAGTATACCCCGCCACCATATGAAACTAGCACTTCTGCAATACTTTGTGGAATTCGAGCTATTGTGAGATATCGAGAGAAGCCAATAGCAAATCCAAGAATTATTACTACAGTCGCAGTTATTATACCTGATTGAGTTAATACGGGAACTACATCTTTTAACTTTATTTCTCGGTGAATAAAACACCCAACTACAATAGCATAAAGTACAGCTACAACAGCAGATTCAGTTGGAGTAAATACGCCGCTATAAATTCCACCTAAAATGATAAATGGTGTTAAAAGAGACCATTTTGCATCCCAAAGAGCTGCCATAAACTCTTTCGGAGATAACTTTTCATTTTTCTTAATTGGTTTATAACCCTTATACTTAGAAAAAATATAGTTAGCTAACATTAGCATACCACCAGCAAGTGCTCCTGGCATAAATCCTGCGGTAAACATTTCACCAACAGATACTTCAGCTGCAATTGCATATATAATCATAGTAATTGAAGGTGGTATTAAAACCCCAAGAGAACCAGCACTAGCCGTCAATGCACCCGCATAGTTTACATCATACCCTTCTTTTTTCATTGCAGGTACCATAATAGCACCAATTGCAGCTACTGTAGCTTGTGATGAACCAGAAATTGCAGCAAAAAACATACAAGCTACAATAGTTATAATTCCAAGTCCACCGGTGATACCTCCAACCATATTCGATGCTAAGCGAATAAGCCTATTTGAGATACCTCCTTTTTCCATAAGCAAACCCGCAGATATAAACATAGGAATTGCTAGAAAAGTGTATGTGTCTAATCCACTAAATGCAGTTTGTGCGATAAGAGAAATAGAAACATCTTGCATTAACAATGTAACCACAACTGACACACCAATAGAAAAAGCGATAGGAATACCAATCAAAATGGATATAGTAAAAATCCCCATCATTATTAAAAAGGTTTCCATTATTGCTCCTTCTTCATCTTTACTATTCCGTACCTATCTAACAGAACTTGTATAATACGAATAATAGTTATAAAAAACATAATAGGTATGATTGAGTATACTAAATACATTGGAATTTCCAGCGCAGGAGATGTTTGACTTACTTCAAAAGCGTTAAAAACTATATCTATACTCGAATAACCAATTAGAGCCAACAATACTATCACAACAACATCACAAAGCGTATTAATATGCTTTAAAATGTAGGGAGGACAAATAAGGTCAATAATCTCTACACGTACGTGTTTTCGATTCTTAAAACCTATACTCATCCCCACATATACCATTAAAATAAAGATATATCTACAAGTTTCCTCTGTCCAAGACAGAGAAAAATTAAGCATAAAACGGGATATGATTTGAAGTGTAGAAAAAACAACTAAGCACACCATACAACAGGCGACTACATAATATTCTACTTCTTTTTTCATAAATCCCTTTTCAATTATTTATAATCAGCAATTTCTTTTTTAAGACTGTTATAAAGTTCAGAGTTAATTTCATTACCAAATCTATCTGAAACAACAGCAGCACCTTCGCGCATATCATTTAAGAATTCTTGGCTTGGTTCAATAAAAATAATACCATCCGCTTCCATAGCTATACGTGCTTTTTCATCATCTTCAATGAGAGCATCTGCCATGTATTGTATTGCAATATCAGCAGCTTCATTAATTATTTTTTGTTGTTCTGCAGTTAACCCGTCATAAAAGTCTTTACCAACAACTATCGCAAGCCAGTCAAAAACGTGGCCATTCAAAGTAATTGATGTAAGAGCCTCATGCAATTTTTGTGAGTATATATTCCCGAGTGGGTTTTCTTGTCCATCAATAACACCTTGTTGAAGAGCTGTGAACATTTCAGAGAACGGCATTGGAGTAGGATTTGCACCTAAGGCAGAGAAAATTTCTACGTGCATATTATTTTGTAGCGTTCTAAGTTTGAATCCTTTAAGAGCTTCCATTGAATCAAGAGGTCGTTGAGCTGAACTTAAGTGTCTGAATCCGAACGGAGCGAAACCTAAGCTTACATAGCCTGCTTTTTCAAAGTATGGTTCAAGTTGTTTTCCCCATGGACCATTTACAATATCAAGAGCCATTTCTTGTGAAGAAAACAAGAAGGGAATGGCTAATAGATTTGCTTCAGGTATAATATTTGCTAATACTGCTGGAGAAGGAAGGTTCATTTGAGCTACATTGATTTTTATTTGCTCTAATACTTCCAAGTCAACACCAATTGAGTTGCTACCATGAAGCTCTACTTCAATAGCACCATTTGTGTTTGTTTCGATATAGTTTTTAAACTCCACCAAAGCTCTTTGTTCGAAGTGCCCATCTGGGACCCCAAAACCTACTACCATCTTTTTTGCTTTACCTGAATCATCACTTCCACCACCTGCAAACACAAAAGTTCCTGCAAGTGCCAACACACAAATTAACGCAATTAGTTTTTTCATGTGAATCTCCTTATTAAAATTTATATCCAAACAGCTCCATTAGCTGCTGAACTTGCTAAATTCTTATAGTTGTGTAAGAACCCATCTTCTATATCCTTTTCAACTACAGTATATTTTTTTCGTCGGTCGACCAAAATCTCTTCGGAAACTTCCAATGATAGTATATTTTTTTCTATATCTATTAGAATCGTGTCATTGTTTTCTATGAGCGCTAAAGTACCCCCTTCATATGCTTCTGGCGAAATATGGCCTACAAACAGTCCTCTATTAGATCCAGAGAATCTTCCATCAGTTATTAAAGCACATGAGTTCAATAAACCCATTCCTTCAAGCATTTTCATTGCTTGATACATTTCTGGCATTCCAGGACCTCCTTTTGGTCCTTCATACCGGATAACTACAACCATTCCCTCTTTTACAGACCCTTGTAGTATCTGAGTAACAGCCTCTTGCTCTGAATCAAAAACTATAGCAGGGCCTTTAAAGGGTGTCATACCTTGAGGAATTGCAGAGGTTTTAACAATGCATCCGTCTTTTGCAATATTACCATATAAAAATCCTAACCCTGCTTTTTTTGCAAAAGGATCTTTCATCGTCTTAATTATCCCCAAGTTAGTAGAAACGGAGACCTTTTCTAAAATTTCGCCCATTGTTTGTCCTGATACAGTTAAGGCATCTAGGTCTAATATAGTTTCTAATGATTTTTGAACCGCCATTACTCCACCTGCTTCATAAAAATCGATCATATCGTATTCAGATGATGGATAGACAGATGCAGTTTGAGGACATACATCAATAATTGTATCTATTTCGGCTAATGTTAACTCTCCAAGCCCTGCTTCTTTGTGAATTGCTTGTAAATGCATGACCGCATTTGTAGATCCACCGAGAGCAAGTAAAAATTTTGCTGCATTATTAAATGCTGCTTTTGTCATAATTTGACGGCTTGTTACTCCTTTTTTTGTTAAATCAACTATTACTTTACCTGACTCTTTGGCTACTTCTACACGTTTGCTATCTATAGCTGGAATTGTGCTAGTTCCAGGCAAAGTCAAACCAAGAGCTTCAGAAATACTACACATTGTGTTTGCTGTTCCCATCATTGCACAAGAACCACAAGTAGGCTCGGCTATATTTTCAATATGATCAAACTCTTTCTGAGATATTTTCCCTTGTTTTTTCCAGCCAATTGCTTCGGTAATAATATTCCCATCCCAATGTTTACCGTTGTACTCAGCTGGGTACATTGGACCTCCATTAATCAAAATTGCAGGCACATTTAATCGTGCAGCTGCCATAAGCATCCCTGGAACAATTTTATCACATGACGCTAAGAGTACTATTGCATCGAAATTATGTGCACGTACCATTATCTCTATTGACGCTGCAATAATATCGCGAGAAGGAAGAGAATATCTCATTCCAGAGTGTCCTGCAGCGATTCCATCACAAGGAGCAATAACGCCAAAGGACATTGCTGTTCCTCCAGCCTCTTTTATCCCTTCAACTACTGAATTACATACTGTGTTAAGATTGAAGTGCCCTGGATTTGAGTTTGTGTACGAGTTTGCTATACCAATGATCGGTTTTCTCAAATCTGAATCTGTAAAATCCATAGATTTATAAAGAGCTCTCTTGAGAGCTCCATCATCACCACGTAATATTGAATTAAATTGTTCTGTTGCCATTATAGAGTAAACTCCTTACAAAATTGTTCTATTATTTTTATATCTATATCTTCTTTCCATGCGGGCTTCCTACAATAATCTGTAGAAATAATATTACGATGTTTTAAAATTGTCTTTTCAACCTTAATAATGTATTCTACACTTCCCATCCATACATCAATATATTGTTTTAATTTTTTGTGAAGAGTACATGCTTCATCAACTTTTCCTGCATGAAATAGTGAATAAATTTGTAAATATATTTCTGTGAAAGAACACCCAGGAATGATTCCTGAACCTCCAGATTCTAAAACAGAAAGCATGTGTATTCCTGCATAACCATTTAGTATATTAGCATCAGGATACAGTCTCAAAAGCTCTTTAATTTCATTCATCGGGTTCGGAGACTCAATTTTATATGTTAAATTACTATATTTTTCACCAAGCTGACTCATTTCGTCCATAGAAAACATACAATTCGTTTCTTTCGGGGCATATTGCAAAATTACTGGAATGCTAACTGATGAAAGAATAGCCGATATATGCTCTACTAAATCTTGTTTTGGTGGAGAAAGAAAGAATGGAGGTAAGAGCATTAGAGCATCAGCTCCTTTGTCTTCATATTCTTTTGCCCGTATTACGGCTAAATCAGTTGAATGGTCTGTTACCGATAATATTTTCTTGTGAGTATCATTTTTCTTTTCTAAATAAAGACTAGCCAAGTCACTTCTTTCATAGTCGTTTAGCTTATAAAATTCACTTGCAATGCCAAAAAGAATACTTCCGTGAGCTCCAGTACTTTCGAGATATGCTACGACTTTCGCGAAGTCTTTGTAGTTTATTCGCCCATCATTATGGAAAGGCATTGCAACAACTGGAAAAATTCCTTTTAAAACACCCATAATATATCACCTTTCCCCAAAAAACTACTTCTCACACTGCTTTACTATCTCTGCAACTTCTGCAAAACGACGCTCAATTTCTGCCCAGTCGCCTTTTGCAATTAAGTCTTTCGGACAAATCCAAGAACCACCGCAAACGCTAACACAGTCTAATGCTAGATAGTCTTTTACATTATCAACTGAGACACCACCTAAAGGTAAAAATGTTACTCCGGTATGACTATATACTGGTGCTATAGCTTTAAGCCATTTAATTCCACCTGCCACTTCTGCAGGAAAGAACTTTAATAGCTTAAACCCTTTTGATAAACAGAACTCAAGCCCATCAGGAGTGCTGATTCCAGGAATGTATTGAACATTATTACTTGCACAGTATTCTACTAAATCTGGGGTGTGCCCGGGACTAATCAACAAGTCGACACCGGTATCAAGAACTTCTTTTGCTTGTGCTACATTCAAAATTGTTGCAGCTCCTACAGCAAGATCTGGATAATCTTTTTTCAATATTCTTAGTGCTTCTAAGCCAAAATCGGTTCGTTGGGTTAGTTCAAGTGCCGGAATGTACTTTCTACACAAATCTGCAACTTTTCTCAAATCTGCTTCATTTTCGATGGTAAGTGCCGGTACAATTTTTGCTTCGACGTATTTTTCTAAAGTTGTCATATTTCCTCATTTTGTTTGTATATACGAACACTGTTCGTGTTTTTGTATTTTTAGTTTAGCACATGATTTTCTTGCTGTCAAGTTTTATTTTTCAACTTGTTCTTTTTTGTTGTGTTTAATTTTTTTTAGTAAATACTTGCTTTTTTCTCCATTTATTGTTATTCTGTTCGTATATACATACGTTGTTCGTAAATACTAGAAGGATTGTCTTATGCAAGAAAAAAAATTACCTCCACAGCATCAACCAACATTGCGGGTTTTACGTGTATTAGAAGTTGTTTCAAAGCACAAGGAAGGAGTATCTCTTTCAGAACTTGCACGTACAACAGAGATTCCTAAGGGAACCTTATTCCCCATTGTACAAACACTAGTTTTAAATCATTTTTTGCATGCGTCGAAAGATTCACAGCGCTACTCAATTGGTATAAAATCAGTTGAAGTTGGGCAACGCTTTTTTGATCATTTTGATATGTTAGCTACTGTAAAAAATGAAATTCATTCCATTGTAGAAGGCTGTTCAGAGACATGCCACTTAGGTATTCTTGATGGTGGAGATGTTTTTTATTTACATAAAGAAGATTCAAATAAGGCTATTCGCATGTATTCATCAATTGGTAAGAGATTGCCTGCCTATGGAACGGGTCTCGGAAAGGCACTTCTTTCCGGGTTTTCTGAAGCAGAAGTTCGAGCTTTGTATCCACAGGGCTTACAGCCAATAACGGAAAATACAATTACAGACTTCTCTGTATTACTTTCGCAACTCGAAAGAGTTCGTTTAGAAGGGGTAGCCTACGAAAAAGAGGAGTCGAGCGTACAAGTGCAGTGTGTTGCTGTTCCCCTAAGAAAAGGCGGTAAAATTCAAGCTGCTATAAGCGTTTCTGTTCCTATTTTCCGTGCTACAGATACCCTTCTCGAAGAAATTAGAAGTCTCTTATTTCAGGCGCAGACTCGTATAGAAATTGTACTACAAAGCACTGACTATGACTTTACTCATATGCATTAATTTTGAAAAATAACCAGCATAGTCAGGCTCTATACACCTCTTTATTTAATTAGTGATTTTGGATCTACATATTCTAACCCAAAACTCTCTGCTAGATTTTGATGTGTTATTTTACCATCATAGCAGTTTATTGCTGAATAAATTGCATTTTTAATTTTGCAAGCTTCTTCTAGTCCGTAATTTGCAATCGTTAATCCGTAAAATTCGGTAACATTTGTTAAAGCTATTGTGGAAGTCCGTGGAACACAACCTGGCATATTTCCAACACAGTAATGAACGATTCCATCAATTATGTAAACAGGATCATCATGACTTGTTACCTTTGTTGTTTCGAAACAACCCCCCTGATCCACTGCTACGTCAACAATTACACTTCCAGGAGTCATATGCTTTAAATGTTCTTTTCTTACAATTTTTGGGGCAGCTTTTCCAGGAATAAGGACTGCTCCAACAACCATGTCTGCCTTAGAAATAGAATCTAACACCGTAGCTTCATTACTAATAAGGGTATTTATTTTTGATCCAAAAATATCATCTAAATATGCTAATCTTTGAACATTTAAATCTATAACTGTAACTTCTGCTCCCATCCCCACAGCTATTTTGCAAGCATTTAAGCCCACAGATCCTGCTCCAAGTATTACAACTTTTGCTCGTGGTGTTCCAGGTACCCCAGAGAGTAAAACCCCTTTGCCACCATATTTTTTTTCTAAAAATTTAGCACCCTCTTGAATACTCAAACGTCCTGCTATTTGACTCATTGGAGCAAGTAGAGGAGTACCTCCGGTTGCATCGATAAGTGTTTCATAAGCAACAGCCTTTGTTCCAGCTTGCAAAATTGCATCCATAAGGGGTTTTTCGGCTGCTAGATGTAAATAAGTATATAAAATTAAGTCTTTTTTTAAGTATTTATATTCACTTTCTAATGGCTCTTTTACCTTGATAATCATATCTGATATAGCCCACACATCTGATGCTTTTTCCAGTATTTGGGCTCCTGCCTCTAAGTACTCACTATCTAAAAAACCTGAGCCTTCACCTGCATTTTTTTCGATGTACACAGTATGTCCATTACCAGTATAGTTCCTGACATTCACCGGTGTCATACCTACACGAAATTCGTTATTTTTAATTTCTTTGACACAGCCTACAATCATTTTTTAATCTCCTCTTTTAATCTTTCTAAATCTCTTACAGCGACTCAACAAATTTTTTAATTCTATTACAGCCTTCGATAATGTTTTCGACAGATGTTGCATAAGAAATCCGAATATATCCTTCGCCATTTGCACCAAAACCTGAACCAGGAGCTACTGTAACTTTTTGCTCTTTTAGTAAGCGCATTGCAAAGTCGGCTGAGGTTAAGCCAAATTTTTTTACATTTATAAAAGCATAAAAAGCACCATCCGGTGGAGAAATTTCTAAGCCTTCTATACTATTTATTTGTTCAATAACTGCTTCGCGACGAACTCTGTATTCGGCAAGCATTTTATCTAGAGCCTCCTGCGATGCAGGTGATGTTAAAGCTTCAATTGCGCCATATTGGGCGGGTGTGTTTACACATGAACTATAAAATTCGTGCAATTGAGTCATTTTGCTTATTATATTCTTGTTAGCAACAGCATAGCCGACTCGCCACCCAGTCATAGCATATGTTTTTGAAAAACTATCTATCGTAATAGTTCTCTCTTTAAATTCATCCAAAGAGGCAATACTAAAGTGTTTATTTTCTCCATACAGAATTTTTTGATATACTTCATCTGCTATAATATATAAATTATTTTCCTGTGCTATCTTTGCTAGCTCTATTAATTGTTCCTTTGGAATAACTGCACCAGTTGGATTTTGTGGAGTATTGATAAGAATTGCCTTTGTTTTTTTAGTCACAACTTTTCGCACAGCTTCTGGATTCAATCTAAAATTATCTTTTTCGTCTAAAGGAACTGGAACTACCTTGCCCTTATACATTTCCACTTGTGTAAGACATGTTGACCAAATTGGGTCTTGGATTATTATTTCATCCCCTTCTTCTAACAAAATTCTAAAGACCATGCTCAAAACTTCGGTTGCGCCGGCTGCTACAAGAATTTCGGTATTAGGATCTGCAATAATGTTATTTTCCTTTTTTAATTTATCAGCGATTGCCTCGCGTAGTTCCAAAATTCCAGCATTATGCGTGTAATGTGTTTGGCCTTTATTAAGCGCATCCATTGAAGCTTGAGAAATATTTTCTGGCGTATCAAAGTCTGGTTCTCCCAAAACAAAACTTACTACATTTTCCATCTTAGAAGCTACATTGAACATCTCTCTGATTGGTGACGGCTTCATAGAAATTACCGTCGTTGAAATATCTTTTAACATATTTTCTCCTTATAAACCTTAATTAATATATATTCGTGGTACTCGTTTAGAAATTCCACAAGTGACTTCGCCAATTACCCCTTCTGTTAGTTCAGAGAGCATATTAGTTGAGATAGTCTCATTCTCCTCCCAACCTAATAGTGTTACACTATCCCCAACAGAAACACCATTTATTCCTGTTATATCTATAATTGTAAAATCCATAGCAATTTTTCCAAGAACAGGTGCTTTTCTATCTTTTATTAGCACAGAAGTTTTATTTGATAGATTTCTGCGGTATCCGTCTCCAAAACCTATGGATATTACAGCAACATCCATGTTTTTATCTGCCTTAATCGTTCTTGAATATCCGACAGATTCTCCTATCGTAACTTTCTTTATCATAATAACCTTTGCTTTCCAATTAATAATAGGAAGCAAATCATACTTTTCTAAATCGTGCTCATGTGATGTTTGACCGTACTGCAACATCCCGATTCTCACCATGTCGAGGTGTTTTTCTTTGTGCAGCAGAACAGCGGTACTGCTACAAGCATGGCGTAGGCCAATCTTATAACCTCTCTCTTTTAATGTATTACAAATTGTTATGAACTGTGAAAATTGTAATTCGGTAAATTCTTGATCGTCTTTGTCAAAAGAATCTGGACAAGAGAAATGAGTGAATATTCCTTCTATAACAAAGGATTCCATTTTATATATCTCTTCAATTTCTTTTATAGTAGACTCAATTTTATCTGATTTTGCTTTTAATCCAGTCCGATTTAATCCCGTATCAATTTTTATATGAACACTAATCGCTAGATTCAATTTTCTTAAATACTCATCTATTTCTTTTGCATAATCTAATGATAATAAACTTACAGCTATTTTTTTCTCTGCCACCTCGCTAAGACAGTCTAAATCAACATGTCCTAGTATAAGAACTGGCTTAGTTGCACCATTATCTCTAAGCTCTACAGCTTCTTCGAAAGATGCTACAGCATAAGAGTCTGCCTTTTTTTCGCAGGAAGGTATTAAATATTTTGCACCATGACCATAGGCATCTGATTTTAAAACAGACATTATCTTGCAATGTGAGTCTATCATCTGCCGCACAACATCTAAATTGTGCTCAAACCTTTTTAAATACACATAGGCAGCTGTTCTTTTTTTACCTAAGTCCATAACACAACCCCTTTTACTGAATTAACGTAAGAACCCTACCAGTATTTGGTAGGGCTCTAATTCTCTTTAGCAATTTTCAAAAGAAAACTACAGGTCTGTTCTTCCTTCTAAAACTTTAGCAAGAACTTCTTCTTCTGTAACGTCTGGGCGTTTTGTAACCAGAGTTACCACAACAATAACTGCAGCAACAAAGATTGAAACAGGGAACACAGGACCACCAAATGTTGCAGACAAGAATTCATTTAATGGTTTGATAATGAGATATGCAAAACCAAATGCAGTACCTGCAATCATACTTGCAAGCCCTGCTGCTGGTGTTACACGCTTCCACAATCTACCAACAATCATTGTAATTACAAGACCTGGCATCAGGGATCCAATAACATTACTAATATATGAAATAACTCCGCTAGCACCCAAAGAACTAAAGAAAGCAAGAACAAGTATTACAACAATTGCAATTCGTGATGCGCCTTTTACTTTTTCTTCAGGAATACGCTTACCTGTAAACATTGGATAAATATCTTCGAGCAAGATAGTTACCCCTGCGATAGCATCTGAGTCACCTGATGACATAGTTGCAGATAAACCAGAAATTAATAGTATTAGTCCTAGTACTGGACCCAAAACATTAGTTGCTAAATATGCAAATGCAAAGTCGGGATTTGCAAGAACCTGAGTTGCTCCATTGTTCGTTGCAATTGTAAAAGCAGACATACCCACAATTACAGGAACTAATGAGAATAGTAAAATAACTACAGCTGAAAGCATATATGCTTTTTTTGCAGTTTCAGCAGATTTTGCTGTATATATTCTCATTCTGAATGTAGGTGCTCCCATCTCTCCAATACAGCTTGCTAATGTAATTGCAAGAATTGTTGGAAGTCCTAGAGATTCAATTCCAAAGAAACTTAGTGCACCTGAATTACCAGAGGCAACATAGGTAGCTTCAATAGCTTCCCAACCACCTGCGGCTGGAATAGCTTTCATAATAATTAGAGCAAAACCAACAATAACAATACCTAATTGAATTACGTCTGTCCAAACTACAGCAAGATAACCACCAATGATAACATAAATGGTAAATGCCAATAATACAATCAATTTTGCTAAAATAGGATCTATACCAGTAACAAATTGCAAGTATTTAGAACCACCGTTCATGTGGCTAGTTAAAAATACAATTTCTGCAATAAAAATTAGAACAGCAGTTACTTTTCTAACTGAAGTACTACCAGCATAGTAGTATTGATTTTCTTCCGACATGGTAATAAAGTTCTTTTCGCGAGCAAAAGAAAATAGCAGACCAATACAAATCATGGCAGCAACGCCACCAAGACCATAAGCTGCTCCAGCCCATCCTGCAACAAACCCATTAGCAGTTGCACCGATTGAGGAGCCCGTACCAATCATTGTGGCACCAATTGTTGACAAAATTAAGAAGAGAGAAAGATTTCTCCCACCTGTTAAAAAGTTTGTCCCATTGTTGTCCCTTCGAGACATTACCCATCCTATGAAAATCATAAAACAGATGTACAGAATAAAGCCAACTATAAAAAATAGTTGATGTTCGTTTGTAAGCATAACAACCTCCTTTGCTTAAATCAAACCACAGTACCGTATTATGCTAACATGAAAATTTTTGGCTGTCAACATTTTTTTTGT
>CAYJNB010000013.1:0-7908 GCA_964371205.1 uncultured Treponemataceae bacterium | reverse complement strand
TTACGCCTCTAGATAGGTATATATTGTATATTTTGAAATATCGTAAAATTTTGCAATCCTATCGCCAGACTTCTTTACTAGGAATGCACCTTTTTTATCTAAGTATTTTAATCCTTTTATTTTATCTTCTTTTTCCATATTTGCAACAGGCTTTCCAACATAATCAATAGATTGTTTTATAAGACCATCGAGTAAGGTATTTACGTCGGAACAGAAAATCTCGTCTGATTCTTCTATAGCTTGTCCTTTTTTTTCTTCTTTAGAGGGTACATACCCAGTGATTAGAGATGCTATTGTATCTTGTGCAAGCATAACATCTGATATATCAAAGTTTATGCAAATCGAACCAATTACTTCATCTTTACTATCGCGTATATATGTTGTTGTAGAGCGCAAGGTCTTTCCGTCTGGTGTCTTTGTTACATAGTTGTATCTATCGCCGTCTACAATATTACCACGAATTACTTCGAGACCAAGATTAGTGCCGCAATCTCCTACCTTTCTACCAGTAATATGCCCATTCTTAATATCGATAATACTATTTTCATAAGACTTTCCTTTTAAATCATGTAAGACAACTTCACATTTATCTCCAAAAAGCTCGGAGATTCCTTGAACAAGTGATTTAAACATTTTTAATTCGTCGTTAACTGATTCCATTTTTTCCTCTTTCCGGTAAACTTATACATTAAGTATACAAAACTTACAGAAATCATTCAATGTAGAGCCTCGTTATTTTTTTGCGGCCCACATTTCGACTTCGACTAGAAACGATAATAGCAATCCTGTTTGCACAGCTGTTCGAACAGGTAATGGAGCAGTAAAGTATTCCTTATATATCTCATTAAATCGTGGCCAAAGAGCCAAGTCTGTTAGATAAACATTTACCTTAAAAACATCATCTAAGGTACAACCTGCCTGAGCTAGTTGTTTTTTACAATTTTCCATTGTAAAACGTGTTTGTTCTTCTATAGTATCTCCTACAACATTACCTTCAGTATCAATAGCTGCTTGGCCTGAGATAAGAACAAGTTTATTACATTCTACTTCTAAAACTGGCGAATACGGGCCTGCCGTTTTATGTTGACTAGCTCCTGAAGGCACTTTTTTACATGACATACGGACTCCTTATAATTTGTTTTGAATTTCCTCTAAAGCTTGGATAACAACTTCCATCTCTCCATCTTTTAAACAAGTTGGACTAACAAAAAGTTTCCCTCGCTCAAGGGCTGCAAAAATTGATGGGCTAGAGTCTAATAACATGTCTATGATTTTTTGTAATTTAGCTGAATCAGCAAGTTGAATTTCTGCACGAGGAATAGGCTGCCCAGCCTCATTTGGGTAGGAGCGAGTTATTGTAAGCTTAGATGAGGTTTCTCCAAAAGCAATAATTTTTTGCACTTGTTCTTCGCACCATCGTAAACGTTCTTGCTCATCTGAGTTTACATATTGCTCAACTGCAGATAATAAGCCAACAATTTCTTCTCTACCTGTTTTTAACATACGTCCCGGACCATAATTTGGAAAGTTATGCTCAACAAAAGTATCTAAGAAATCTTTTTTGCCTACTATTAACCCAGAAGATTGTGGTCCTTTTAAATCCTTGCCACCACTAAAAAGTGCGACAGTTGCACCATATTCTTTTGTAAGTTTCCAAAGATTTTCCTTTGGGGGTAATTGAGCTGCTGCATCAACTATAACAGGAATATTATATTTTTTTGCAATTGCCACAGTTGTTTGTAGGTCAAGCTCTCCATCTGCAATCCAACCATTTGGAGCGCTATATGCGTAGAAGATTCCTGCTGTTTTTTCGTTTATAGTAGCTTCAAGCTCTTCTACTGTAGCCGGCTGAATGATGTTGGGGAAGCCAATTTCTCTAACTGTTACACCCATTAAACGCAAACCCCAATCATAAGGGTTTCTATGAGAGCGAAATACAATGAACTCCGATTCTTTTATTTGTTGATCAGAAAGATAATTATAATGCTTTTTATAGAGTAAGGTTATACAACTTGCACAACAAACATAAATGCCTGAAGCAGCCCCATTGCATATGGCAGCTGCTTCGTTTTGTGTTAGCTCAGCAAGACGCTTGCTTGCAGCTGCTTGTAACATACGAATATCAATAAATGACTGTGATGCCTCTTTTATATCTTCGAGTGTCTTTTCACTCATTCTTGAGCCACCAATAGCTGTGTATGTTCCTGCAACATTAATAACAGGTTTTAAACCAAGGTTTTTGTATAAGCTCATCTTTATCTCCAGATTTTCAAAGACTACACCACAACTAAAGAAGCTGCCGCAACAGTACCGTGCGACAGCTCTTTTTTTTAAGCTATTCTCTATTGCGTGCAGTTACTTCCCAGTTTTCTACAAGTTTTCCACCCTTAACTAGTTTAGCGTAAGGATAAAGTGCACTTGTTGGGCACACATGCATAGGAATTACTTTTAATATAGTTCCTACTTTTGGAAGAGGCATATCGGCTGTTTTTTTGAACACCCAGTGCTCTTCACTTTGAGAAACAGGTGTTGCTTCTGGGTATTCCAGAATGACCCCACGAGGTCCTTGCGGATCTGCTGCAATTGCCTTGTTTCCCACGTCGAGAGTAAAATACTCATCTGTTGGATTACTTACTACTCGAGCAAACACAACCGCACCTGGCAACATATTCAAATCTTCGTAACCAGAATAATAACTGTAATCGTTTACAAAAGCAGTGCCTGGTGAATAATATAAATCCTTATCCAGCTCAACATAGCAAGGGAATGTTGGTGTTCCACCCGCAATTATTACATCGATTAAAAGATTTTTAGATTCTATTTCTTTTTTTACCGCCTGGATATTTTTATAAATGGCACCAACAATTTCATCGCGCTCTGAGCGACTCGATTCATGCACATGCCCGTCGTAACAATGCAAACCATGAAGGTCTATATTGGGTAATGCCGCTACTGCTTCATACATTGCTACTAGAGGATCACCAATTTTAACCCCAGTTCTGTTCATACCAACATTTGTATCAATTAGAACAGGTATTTTCATGCTATTTTTAACTGCAGTATCGCTCAGCTCTTTAAAACAATCTAGATCGTCTCCGATTGCCCAAAATATTACAGTCGGGAACTTTTTTTGCAACGCAATAAAACGCTCAATACTTGGTCCTACAAGCGGATATGCTATAAGCACATTTTTTCCACCTGCACTTGCAACCATTTCTGCTTCTTTAATTGTTGCACACTTAAAACGGGTAATACCGAGTTTTACTTGTAAGTCTATCATGTTATACATTTTATGAGTTTTAACATGTGGCCACAAATGCTCTACGTTTCCAGATGCAGCAATTATTTTCTTTGCGTTTTCTTCGATAATGTCGTAAAAGTACATCAAGGATGGAGAATAAATGCTTTCGCTATTCTCAATAGTATATAGTTCTTTGTTAATGTGTTTCATCCTAATTTCCTTAGCTTAGACTTCGAACATAAATTCTATTTCTACTGTTATATTTCCAGGTAGATTGTTTGTTCCCATTGCCGAACGTGTTCCAATTCCATTTTCTTCGCCAAAAACATCTGCAAGCAATTGAGATGCTGCATTAATTACCTTTGGTTGATCATGGAATCCTGGAGCACTTTGCACGAGAGCAAGAACCTTAACTACGCTCTTAATTTTATTTAAGTCGCCAAGAAAGTTATGCAAAGAAGCAAGTGCATTTAATACGCAAAGCTTTCCGGCTTCTTGTGCATCTTCGAACGAACAATCTCCCCCTGCTTGACCTGTGTATACGGGAACACCTTTTACGGTACAACCATGTCCAGAAACAAAAAGAAGGTTTCCTACTTGTTTAACTGGTTTGTACACACCACCAAGTGGAGGTGCTTCTGGTAATTCGTATCCAGCTTTTTTTAAATTTTCATAAACGTCCATAATTTCTCCTATATAACTTTTTTAATTTTCTTATTAATACTTAAATTCAGGTTTGATTAAACACTCTTTATCTGTGTAAAAACCATAGATAGCTGGAAGCTCTTTATAATCAACACAAGCACGTGCATTTAAATCAAAAACGAGATCACCATCACTAAATGTCATTTCGCATTCAATCTTTTTGTCCGAAACAATTTTTCCATTTCCACTGTCTTTGTAGCCAAAAGAACCCTTTCGAATGTTCCAAACAGCAACATCGGCAACAGCGTTTTCGGATAATGTACCTACTGATCCTAAATCTAATACATCTCGTGGCATTGTCGTTACACGTTTAAACAGTTCCATTAACGGTATATCTGCACAAGCGAGCATTTTTGACATAACATCATTCATTCCGGTTGTAGTTGCATTCATACTCAATGCGTGCAAGTCAGAAGAAATCATATCTGGATAAAATCCTTGTTGCATTGCAGGTTGAGCATTCCTAAATAAGAAACTACCAGCTCCATGACCTAAGTCAAATTTAATTCCTCGTCGACGAGCCTCGTGTAAATATTCGTATACCTTTCCGTTTTCATCCAGTACTGGAACTGGTCCTCGGAAGCAGTGTGTTGTAATATCACCAGAGCTTAGTCTACCCAATAGAAGCTCATCGTAAGGGCGCTCTTTCTTAAACACACCAAAGTCTACCATTATTGGAGTCTTTAATTCTGCTTTAACTTTGTTAGCAAAATCTATATCTCCCCAATCTTTGCCCCAGTAGTGGGCTACTTTTATACCCTTCAATACATCGGAGTGTTTTTTGGAAATTCTAATAAACTCATCTGTATTTTGTAGATCTGGGAATTGTTCAACATAGAGAGTTGCCATACCGTAATCGGCAATATTCAAGAGGGCAAAAACTTTTGTCTTGCATCGCTCAATTACGCTAGCCCTAAAATGCTCAAAGTTTGCACAACCAGAACTTCCTACATCTACCATGGTGGTAACACCATTAGAAAAGTTGTAGTTATCTGGCTGTAAACTAAAGTCGCCGGCCCAAGCTTTTGCAAGTCCCTGTGTATAATAGCAGTGAATATGCGCATCAATTATACCAGGAGTTACATAGAGGCCTGTAGCATCAACCACTTTTTTTGCATCGCCCGCAGGAATATCCTTTGCGACTTTTGCAATTTTTTTTCCACTTATTGCTACATCGCGAACTTCGTCAATATTGTTTTCTGGGTCAATAACATGACCGTTTTTTAATATATAATCGTATTTACTCATTTTATTTATCCTTTAGAAAGAAGAGATACAACTGCTGTTGACACCCATGGATTTAGTGCAATAAATACATACATTGCTAAAACAAGTGTTATAAAGGCTGTTGCATACTTCATAATAGACAAGGTGTCTACTTGAGCAATTCCTTGTGCTATGAATAAGTTTACACCTACTGGAGGAGTAACAGCTGCCATCATCGATCCAACGGTAAGTATTATACCGAAGTGAATTGGAGATACACCCATGCTTTGTAGCACCGGAAGGAACAATGGAGTTACAATCAAAATAATTGGACCTGAATCCATGAACATACCGGCAATAAATACTAATCCAACAACAAGTAAGAGAATTACATTTACATTATCTGTAATACCTAAGATACCTGCGCTGATCATTTGAGGTGCTTGGCTAATGGTGAGCATTTTTCCAAGAGCAATAGCCATTGGAATAATAATTAAAACAGCACCTACAGTTTTACATGTTTTTTTAAGGGCTTCTAAAAATGAGTCCCAGGTTAATTCTTTATGAATAAAGAAGCCTACAACCATTGAATAAATAGCGGCTATAACAGAACACTCTGTTGCGGTAAAAATTCCTGAATAAATTCCACCAAGAATAATAACCGGAGTTAACAAAGCCCATTTTGCTTCCCAAAATGAGGTGAGAATTTCTTTTAAAGATACTTTTACCTCTCTAGGAACTGTGTCGATTTTATTTACACCGGCATAAATTGTATTTGCAATAATTAATCCAAATGCAATAAGAATACCAGGTAAAAAACCTGCCATAAACATATCTGTTACAGATACTTCTGCTACAACAGCATAAATAATCATAACAATTGATGGCGGAATAATTGCGCCAAGCGTCCCTGAAACAGCAGAGAGTGCGCCGGCATAACCACGAGGGTAATCTCTTTTTACCATCTCGGGAACTAACATACCCCCAATAGAGGCAGTTGTAGCACTTGCAGAGCCACTAATTGCGCCAAAAAATGCGCAAGATAATATATTGATAGAACCTAAACTTCCGGGAACTTTCTTTAAGATACTGGTAGAAAAATTTACCAGTCTTTTTGAAAGACCTCCGGTTTCCATTAAGTTACCAACCAACATAAACATAGGAATTGCAATGAATGAGAAATTATCCACGCCACTAAAGAACGTTTGTGCAATAATGGTGTGTGGAATATCGAGCAAAATTGCAAAAATCAATGTTGCAAGACCCAGTGCAATTCCAACCGGAAAACCAATCATAGCTAATGCTACAAAAACTATTAAGATGATACCTGCTAACATTAACTATTCTCCTTTTCCGATTACTTTACATTTTTTATACACATTTTTTAGGAACATTATACCCATAATTCCTACAGTAATTACTTCTAGGCTGTAGAGAAAGGCTATAGGCATTTGTAAAGCGGGGGTCGCTTGACCAATCCGCCATGAATTACGTACCAAAAATGTAGATAAATAAGATAAATAGAGCATAAAGACACCGCTAATGGTATTTATGAAAAGATATAAAATATCTCTTGCTTTGCCCTTTACAAAAAGATCAATGATTTCTACACGAATCATTTTATCTTCTTTAATGACCAATATTGTAGCTACGTACACAAGCATTATTAAAGAATATCTAATAACCTCTTCAGACCAGTCTAAAGGCCAGTTAAGCACAAAGCGGAACAATATTTGCAATAATGCAATGGTTGTCATAACGATTAACAAAATCATTGCAATTATTTCATCTATCGTGTGTTTTTTACTCATAAACGGTGTCTCCTCTCTTAAAAATTACATGCCTAATTCGTCAGCAAGCTTGTCGAATAAGTCTGCATTAGCTTCGCGTCCGTATTTTTCAATTACAGGGAACCCTTCTTTGAGCCAAGCTTGTTTTGTTGCAGCTGAAACTTCGTTGATTTGAGAAGTTCCATCAGCTAAAATTGCTTGTTCTGCTGCTAACTCTTCTGCAACAACACTTTCTGCCATATATGCAACTGCAAGGTCTACACCTTCTTGAATTGCTTTTTGTTGTGAAGCTGAAAGCTTTGCAAATTCTGCTTCGTTTACAACGAATGCAACAAGTGAACCAAAGTCTGTTGTTTTAGAAATGTACTTTTGTACTTCGTGAAGATTACTTGATTCAATAGTTGTGAACGGATTAAGCTGTGCATCAACTACACCTTGTTGTAATGCTGAGAAAAGTTCATTGAATGACATTGAAACAGGGTTTGCGCCAATTGCTTTGTAGAAATCGAGAAGAAGTGGGTTTGGAACAACTCTAAGTTTGATTCCTTCAATGTCTTCTGGGTTTACTAATGGGCGAACATTGTTAGAAATGTTTGTCATACCAAGAACACCAAAACCAAGCCCTTTAAGACCACTGTTTGACAATGTAGCAAGAAGTTCATCTCCCCAAGGACCGTTAAGAAGCACTCCAATATCTTCTATGCTGTTAAACATATAAGGACTTGAAAGAATACTAAAACTCTTTTCAAAGTTAGAGAGTGCTGTAGTTCCTGATGGAACCATTTGAACTACACCTTGTTGAATAAGTTCAATAACTTCTGTATCAACACCGATTTGGTTGTTTGGAAAAATTTGAATATCAATTTCTCCATTTGTTTCTGCTTCTACGTATTTTTCCATTTCACGTAAAGCTTTTACTTCAAAGTGAGTTTCTGGAACACCTGCAGAAATTTTGTAAACGATTGG
>CAYJNB010000012.1:21602-22130 GCA_964371205.1 uncultured Treponemataceae bacterium | reverse complement strand
CAAGCGCACACAGCCATGACAATGTAAGGCAACTATTCATAGGCTCGAATATAAACATCTATTATAAGCTTCTCAGCGGTGTGCGGAAGCGCAGAGCGCTCCTCTGTTAGTTTGTAGGTCACTTTCAAAAACTAGCAATGATTTGTGTTGCTACACACTCTGTAAATATGCATACAAGTCGTCAAAGCTCTCACTTGCCTTTTACCCCTACAGTTTTTACTTATTGTTTCCAATCTGTACTGTAAATGTAACTTTTATCGGCTAGTGGTAATTATTCACAACCAATGAATATGAAAAATGAGTTTATTCGGCAAGGAAAGATAGTTTCGAAGTCATTTGACGACTTGTAAGTATATAACAGTTTTGGTTTTGCTATATATATTTGTGCTAATAATAAATAGTGAGCTATTACACGTATGAGGAGGAGCTTGACTTTGACAACTACTTTCCTTGCTGCCTATTGCTTAGTATTTTCTTGACTGACTGTGAATAGAAATAATTTAGTTGAAAAAAAATGCATTTTTATGC
>CAYJNB010000012.1:1802-21592 GCA_964371205.1 uncultured Treponemataceae bacterium | reverse complement strand
TTTTTGGTGAGTGGAACTCAATCAGTTTGAAGGGAGGTTATGAAAACGGAACAGAGCGAGTTCTATCAACAACCTATGCAAACATGATACAAAATGCCGGAGATGCCGCTAAGTGTAGTGATTGTGGTGCGTGTGAGCAAAAATGTCCTCAAAAACTCCCAATTATGAAACTACTCAAACAAGCGCACACAGCCATGACAATTGAATAGGAATAATTTAGTTGAAAAAAAAATGCATTTTTATGCGTTTTTCTATTGACAAATTTGCGTATTTTTTACACTCTGCAAGTAGTAGTATATTAACAATTTACCGTACTGGAGGACAAGGAAAACTATTGAAAGGAAGTACTGTTTCTATTAAAAACGTGTCCAAGAATTTTGGCTCGTTTCGTGTTTTGAATAATATAGACTTTACCATTAACAAGGGTGAGTTTTTTTCTTTACTTGGACCATCGGGTTGTGGCAAAACAACTTTATTACGTATTATAGCTGGTTTTGAATTTCCTGATGACGGAGCAGTTCTCTTTGATGATAAGAATATTATTTCCTTACCACCCAATGAGCGCCAATCAAATACTGTTTTTCAAAGTTATGCTCTTTTCCCTCATCTAACGGTGTACGAAAATATTGCATTTCCTTTGCGCTTGCGTAAGGTCGATGCAGACACAATTAGCCAAAAGGTTAAAGAGTATTTGAACCTTGTGCAGCTTGAAGCACATGCACATAAAAAACCTAATCAACTCTCTGGTGGACAACGCCAACGGGTTGCCATTGCTCGTGCTCTTATAAATGAACCTAGTGTTCTTTTGCTTGATGAGCCTTTATCTGCTTTGGATGCAAAGCTACGCTCAAATCTCTTAGTAGAGCTTGATAATATTCACGATAAAATTGGTATTACCTTTATTTATGTAACGCATGATCAATCAGAGGCTCTCTCTGTTTCTGATCGAATTGCAGTAATGCATCAAGGCGATGTTTTGCAAGTAGGAACCCCCTTCGAAATTTATGAGAGCCCAGCTACAGAGTTTGTTGCAAAATTTATTGGCGAAACAAATATTTATGATGCAACAGTAATTTCTTGTGAGCCAATGGAAGAAATTCCAGGTAAAGACCAGGAATATATGGTTTGGCTCCATATACCAGAGCTTAATTCTGATATTTGTGTTACCGACTTTGAGATTACTCAGCCTGGGCAACAAGTGTGCTTTACCGTACGACCGGAAAAAATGCGTATTACACTCGAAAAACCTTCTTCAAAGAGGAACGACTTAAACGTGTTTAAAGGCTTTGTAGATGAGCCAGTATATTCAGGGTTTCAAACTAAGTTCTATGTTGAACTGGAGAATGGTGTAACAATGATGGTGTACAAGCAACATGCTACATATTTAGATGATGGACCTGAAATTGTATGGAAAGATGATGTGTATGTTTCTTGGAGTGCAAACGATGGCTATATTGTTGAGGATATAGACAGGTGAGTGCGCTAAGAGCACGCTCGGCATATTCAACCGAGACAAATAATGCAAATAATACAAAACTAAACCCCTTAAAAAAACGTAATCTTGGAGTAGCATACGGTTGGCCGATGGGGCTGTGGTTTACGCTGTTTTTTGTAGTTCCTTTGGTAATTATTGTTCTCTACAGTTTTCTTAAAAAAGGTTTATATGGTGGGGTGGAGTATGAATTTTCTTTAACTGCATATAAACAAATGCTAAACCCATCTTATGGGCTTGTGTTTTTTAGAACACTGTGGATTTCGACCATTTCTACCGTTATAACGATTCTGTTCGCCTTACCTACCGGTTATGCAATGGCGCGGAGTAAGCAACAAACACTCTTACTTTTTTTAGTTATAATTCCATTCTGGACAAATTCACTGATTCGAATATTTGCTTGGATGGCAATTCTTGGTAACGAAGGTTTTCTAAATACTTTCTTACGAAATATTGGGTTAGTCGATGAATATGCAAAACTCATGTATAACCAAGGAGCGGTAGTTCTCGTTTCGGTATATATGTATTTACCTTATGCTATTTTGCCAATTTTTACAGCAATAGATAAATTTGATTTTTCGTTACTGGAAGCAGCTCGAGATCTTGGAGCTACAAAAAGTGAATCAATTTTTAAAATTATGATTCCTAATATAAAAAGTGGGCTCATAACAGCTGTTATTTTTACCTTTATCCCAATTTTTGGTGCATATACTGTACCGCTTCTTGTAGGTGGTAAGGATTCGTACATGATTGGTAACATTATTGTTGACCAAGTAAACAAGGTACGTAACTGGCCTCTTGCTTCGGCTTTTTCTATGGTAATAACTGTAGTAAGTACCGCAGGTGTTCTTTGGATGATGTCTTCGAGTAAAAGAGAGAGCAATCTAAAGAAAAATGAGGGTAAAAAATGAGTACATTAGATAAGCTTGTAAAACGAATTAGTTCTCCAAAGCCAACCTCTGAGCCTGCACGCCACGCTCGTAGAGCACTACAAAAGCCAAGTAACAGGTTTTCTCTTTCGGTTACGATTATGGTTCTTACCTTTGTTTTTTTATTCTTGCCGTTATTTGTAGTGGTACTTTATTCATTTAATCCAGGAAAAGGTTCTGAGTTTACAGGTTTTTCACTCGTTTGGTATGAACAGCTTTTCTTTAATTCACGTGATTTGTGGGTATCGCTCCAAAATAGTTTTATTGTAGCGCTCTCCTCTGCAGCTGTTGCAACCTTTTTAGGTACTCTAGCGGCTATTGGTACGAGTTGGTATAAGTTCCGTGGCAAGATGTATATACAAACAATTAGTTTTTTACCAATGGTTTTACCAGAAGTTATTATTGGTGTTTCGATGATAATCTTTTTTGCGGGAATAAATCAGTTTCTGGGGAATATACCCAACTTTGTTCAGTCCCTTGGGATAACAGCACCTGATTTTTTATATCGGCTTGAATTACAGCTGGGTTTATTTACTATTTTTCTTGCGCACACTACTTTTTGCTTACCCTTTGTTTATTTACTGGTGCTTGCGCGCCTAGATGAGTTTGATTTTTCGATTGTGGAAGCAGCATATGATTTGGGAGCAACCGAGAGACAGGTTATGCTAAAAGTTATAATTCCAGCTATTATGCCTGGAATCTTATCGGCATTCTTAATAGCTATAACCATGTCTTTAGAAGACTTTGTAATTACTTTCTTTGTTTCCGGACCAGGGTCTACGACACTACCATTGTATGTGTATTCTATGATTCGTTTTGGTGTCTCACCTGTTATAAATGCGCTGTCGTTTGTAGTTATACTTACAACGGTTGGTATTGCATTTGTAATGCGTAATTTCTTAAAGACAATTGCAGCATCAAAATAAGCTGTAAAATAAAATAATGTACTTATATTTTTGGAGGCTAACATGAAAAATAATGTTTCAACTCTATCACGTGTAGCACTTTTGTTGTTATTCGTTTGTGTACTGTTGTTTGTAGGATGTGCAAAGAGCACTGACGAAAAAACCTTGTATCTATTCAATTGGACGTATTACACTCCAGATTCTGTTATTCAACAATTTGAACAAGAGTTTGGCGTAACAGTAAAGGTAGACAGCTATGCTTCTAACGAAGAAATGTTTGCTAAGCTTAAAGCCGGTGCGTCAGGATACGATATTGTTGTACCATCTCAAGATTATGTTTCTATTATGATTAACGAGGGTATGCTTAGAGAAATAGACCAAGAAAAGTTTGCAAATAAAACACATATAAGTGATTTGGTTCTTTCTAAAGCAACATATGACCCTACTATGAAGTACAGTGTTCCGTACTTTATGGGTGCTGCTGGTATTGCAGTAAACAAAGAAAAAGTTTCAGAATACAACAGAGATTGGAGTATCTTTGCAAATACAGAACTAAATCAGCGTATGAGTATGCTCGACGATATGAGAGAAGTAATTGGTGATGCACTCAAATATCTTGGATATTCAGTTAACTCACTTGATCCAGCAGAGCTTGCAGAAGCTCAATCATTAATAAATAGTCAATGGAAACCAAATCTTGTTAAGTTTGATGCAGAAGGATTTGGAAAATCTTTTGCCTCTGGCGACTTTTGGGTTGTTCAAGGTTATGCAGAAGTTGTATTTGGAGAGGTGCCACAAGAGCAATGGGAGAAGGTTGACTTCTTTATTCCACAAGAAGGTGGACCTATGTATATTGATTCAATGTGTATCTTAAAATCTGCACGTAATTATGATCTTGCAATGGAATTTATTAACTTTATTCATAGACCAGAAATTTATGCTCAGTTCTTAGATACATTTTATTTTCCCGCAGGTGTTAATCCTGATGCAGAAGAGTTTATGACAACTGTTCCACACTACACAGTGGACCAATTAGCAAACTGCGAAATTAAGGCAGATCTTGCAGCTGGAATTGATACCTTTAATACTTTATGGGAATCAATCCGGTTTACAGACTGAGACTAGGGGAAGAAACCAAGCTGTTACATATTGTGGCAGCTTTTTTTATGCTTCGGGTTTGTATACTACGTAGCGAACTCGGCCTTGGTCTATGGCGGCCTTAACGGCTTTTTCGCGATTTGAGAGGGTCGAAGTGCCGGTTTTAACTTCTACAAAGAGGATTTCTGTAATATCGTCTGATTCGGAAAGGCCAGAAAAGCAAATAAAGTCGACTGGTTTACCTAAAAAGTGGGCGTCGTTTGCATTAGCCGGAAAATGTGGCAAGTACGGGGCAATTTGCTCATTCAGCTGACCACTCAAGACAGAACGAGAGCGTTTTACTGCATCTTTACGTGCTTCTGAGACGAGGCTCTTAGTTTTTTTTAAGCCCCAAAAATGTCCAATTACAAAGCCTAAGAATACAAGCGAAAAAACAATTGCTAAAAGAATAAGAATATTCACTATTAAAAGCGCAATTGTTTGTTCTTGAAAAAGCGTGGCTATTGTAGCTAGATCGAGGCCTAGCGGATTAGATAAAGGCACGAGATACGTCTTTTTCGTCTTTCCACTGTGTTTGAGCTCTAAACACCTCTGTTCCGTCATCTTTTACGATTGAATGTACACAAGTTGTCTCGCTGTCTTCGTTTTGTGTAGTACTAACTCGCGCGGTAAGAGTATCGCCAAAAAGCGCTTGCCCTACAAAATAGGTGTCTAGAATTGTTACTAATTTATTTTCCACTGTCTTTGGTAAAACAGATAAAATCCAGCGCACATAGACGGTGTTGTTTACGTGATTGTTTGAATCAATATCGAGCACTGTTGGTGTAATTGTTTGTTCCAAATCCCATACTTCAGGAAGGTTGATTTTTGGGAATTGGGGGAGGATAGCTTGTTCTGCGCAAAAAGAAAGTCCACCCATAACAAATTCATCCGATTTTACGGGACGCCCTGTTTTAGTGCTAAGTACTATCCAGTTTGAGGTTGCTCTCATAAAGGGTTTTTCCTCAGAAAGTTCTGCATTAACCGGTGCAAGGTTTGTTCCTACGGGTAGTGCTTCTGACACTGCATTTTTTTTACCATTTTTTGCATAGCTGTAGGTAAAATCGCGTAGGCAAAACGGACCTTTTGGCTGTTGTGCCCACGTTGTAAGCATAATCTCATCGAGCCAAAGTGGGTATTCAGTAATTTCGAATCGTTGTTTTGTTATAACCCACGTTAAGTCTTTTTGCAAAAGTTGCGGAATAGAGAGCCCACAAGAAGCATAATGTAAAAATGCAAGATCTTGTGCAAGGCTAACAACACCTGTCAAACTTAAGCGTCCTTTTGCGTCGCTTACTCCAGCCATTATTTTGTACGGAATATAGTACTTATCTTTGTTAAAATCCATGGTTAAACTATAGCATAAAACTGTTGTTTTTTCCAGTGGGAGCTAAGTTTAACTGTCGCTTGTAACTTTTCTCTTTTTCGTGGTATTATATACATATGAAAAAGAGAATTGTATTACTTGCTTTAATTTGTTTTTTTACAGTAGGCGCATTTGCTTTTAACCCTGCTGTTGGCGGAGAAACGTTGTATACACTTACTTCTCCTGTACTACTAAGTAACGGAATTTCGGCTGTAGATGGCCCATTTAAAAATACTGGTTCCTATTCGATAATAGGAAACCCTGCTCTTACAGCAGACATACAACGTGTTATGGTCGACTTGAGTGGAACATTTTTAAGTTCGTTTGGACAGGGTCCAGATGGAACTGGAGGAGCTTTTAATGCTGGTCTCATTGTTCCGTCTAAATGGGGTGTTGCTACAGGTGCTGTGCAAGGGATTTTCTCTTCTTTTGATGCATTAGATGTAGGTACTATTTTTACAGTCCGTGCAGGTTTTTCAAAAGATGTTCTCGAGATTTTTCAACTAGGTGTGGCTCTAGATGGTTCATTTGGTTCTGATTGGGCAGCAAATGCAAACCTAGGTTTTTTACATAAAATTGGTAATGTAGCTTTTGCAGAAGATGTACGCTGGGGTCTTTCTATAACAGGTTTAGGTAAACCTCTTTCTGAGTCTATGATTGGTTTGGAAAGTTTAGAAGCAGATGGGTATCCTTCTCAATTTACGCCACGTTTAGGAGCTGCTGCAACGCTTCTTAATCTTTCGGACTTTGTATTGGCAGCTTCTGTCGATGTAAGTGCTCCAAGTTTTCAAAATATGGTAGTTGATACAGGAATTGGTATACGTTTATTTGATATGGTTGTAGTTAATACAAACTGGAACGTAAACGTAAAAGAACTTTCTGAAAATATTGATATATTGCCACCTTCTATAGGTGTGAGTGTTAAATTTAAGATTAACACTGGTGGGCGAATCGACTTTGTTGACAGTCAAGGTTGGCAAGAAAGTGAGATTACTCCACAAATTGCTTATCGTAGTTTACATACAGATATTCAAGCCATTTCTGGCGGAGTACAATTAGGTTTAGGCTTAGAAGATACTCAAGCCCCTGTAATTAAACTGGGTGCAGAGTAAGGTACGATTTAGGAGAATACATCATGAAAAAAAATACTATACTAATTTTAGTGCTTTTACTATTAAGTGCTACTTTGTATGCAGTTGATTCTGCAACATATATTTCGCCCAATAATGATGGTGTGCAAGATAGCTTGCGAATACCTTTTTCTATTTCGGATACTCGTTATATTGTTGCTTGGGAATTTGTAGTAGTAGATTCTACCGGCACTGCAGTTCGAACAATTGGAAATAAAGAAAAGCGCCCAGAACAACTAACTATAAAAAGCTTTTTTCAACAATTAATTAAGCCAAAACAGGGTATAGATGTTCCTTCAGAAATTATGTGGAATGGAGTGCTTGATTCAGGCGAAGTTGCCCCAGACGGTATATATCAGTACTATGTTACAGCTACTGACGATAACGGGAATATGGGAAAAACTCCTCTGTATACTGTTGTCGTAGATAATACCGCTCCAGAGCTTAGTGTACAAAAACCAAGTGGTGTAAGCCTTATTTTTAGTCCAGATGCCGATGGTAATAAAGATAGTTTTTCTGTACAGCAAAGCGGTTCTTCTGAGGATAAGTGGGAGGGCGCTTTTAAGGACGCCTCTGGTAATTCTATTAAAACATATAATTGGACAAATACAAGTCCTGCAAATATTACTTGGGATGGAAAAAACGATAACGGAGTTACAACAATCGATGGTGTTTATTCGTACGAAGTAACTGCAACCGATAGAGCTGGTAACTATGCTCACGATAGGATTAACAATATTATTGTAGACACAATACGTCCTTCTATTAATGTAACAATTAATACTAACTTTTTCTCTCCTAGTACGGATTCAAAAATAGGCACTGTGCGTTTAATGCCTTCTATGCCAGTTACAAATGGTTTAACAAGTTGGGAAGTTAACGTACTTAATGCAGATAAGTCGGTAGTACGCTCTTATAGCGGAACTAGTGCTCCACAACACATTACTTTTGATGGTAAAGATTCTAGTGGTGCAGTTTTACCAGAAGGAAATTATCAAGCTGAGTTTAAAGCACGGTATGTGAACGGGCATCAGCCACGTTCATTATCTCCTTTATTTACACTAGACGTAACACCACCATCAGTGCAACTACGTCTTTCTTCGAATATTTTTAGTCCAGATGGCGATGGTCGTCTAGATATGCTTCCTATATACCAAACTGCATCTGCGGAACTTGAATGGAAAGGTAGCATAAAAAATGCGGAAGGAGATGTTGTTCGCACTTATATTTTTGCAAATCAGCCATCTGCATCTATCTCTTGGGATGGTTTAACTGATACAAACTCTCTTGCACCAGATGGTTCATACACGTATGAGTTAACATCTACTGATAGAGCAGGGAATATTGGATTAGCAAAATCGAATGCATTTGAGTTAAATACTGGTACTACAGAACTTATCTTAACTGCAAATAAGGCTGCCTTCTCTCCAGTAGTTGCAGACGAAAATGCAGTATTGTTTACACCAACTGTTAAAACGAGAAGCAATGTAGTAGAGTATGTATTTACTATTTCTACACCTAGTGGTCGTGTTGTAAAAACTACAACAGGATCTTCTCTTCCTAACTCCTTTACATGGAATGGGTTAGATAATGAAAATGTACGTGTTGAAGATGGCTTGTATGTTGCAAAATTAGAAACTGTTTCAGAAAACGGAAATGAAGCGGCTGTTTCTTCTAATACATTTACATTAGACTCTCAACCTCCAACAGTAGAGGTGAGCGTACCGTATCTTGTATTCTCTCCAAACAATAGTGGTAAAAAGGATGTATTACCAATTTATCTTACCTCTTCGAAAGAAGAACTTTGGACAGCTCAAATTATAGATGAAAAAGGCACGGTAGTTCGCGCATATAACTGGAATGGAAATGCTCAATCTTTTGACTGGAATGGTACAGATGAATCAGGTAATCCAGTGCCAGATGGAGAATACTCGTTAGTTGTAGAGTCTACCGATAATGCTGGAAATGCAACAAGATCTCGTATTGCAGATATTGTGGTGGATGTACGCATTCCAAAAGCATTCTTAACTGCATCAGAAGATGCATTCTCTGCAAATGGAGATGGTTTTAAGGATGTACAAAAATTTAATATAATGACAAGTATTCCAGAAGGAATTACTGCTTGGAATGTAGAAATAGTAAATCTGGAAACAGAAGAAGTTATTCGCTCTTGGTCAGAAAAAGACTCTGAGTCTGTTCCTGCGGTTATTAACTGGGATGGTTTAGATTCTAATGGTAGAGCTGCAGAAGGTCTGTTTTATGCAAATCTTTTTATTGAGTACTTAAAGGGTGATGAGGTAAGTGTAACTACTCCTACGTTTGTAAGCTCTACAACACCACCTGTGTTAACTGTAAAAACTGCTCCTCAATACTTTAGTCCAGACAATGATGGCTTAGATGATGATGCGTTCATAAGTCTTGCAGCACAGAGCCTCGTGCCATTTACTTCTTGGACATTTGAAGTTAGTGACCCACAAAATGGAGAATCGTTTTGGAAAGTGGGTGGAGCTTCAACAATTACAGAGCGTATTATTTGGGATGGACGTTCAAACAAGGCTGAGCTAGTGCAGTCTGCAACAGATTACCCATACACTTTTACGGTTACCGATTCACTTGGTATGACTTCTGTTGTTAAGGGGATTATTGCTGTAGACGTATTAGTTATTAAAATCGGCGATGTATTAAAAATTCAAGTTCCATCTATAATTTTTAGAGAAAATGCAGCTGACTTTAATACGCTTGCACCAGATGTTGTAGCTAAGAACAACTTTGTTCTTGGACGTATTGCAAGTATCTTGAATAAGTTCCGCGATTATAGCGTTATTGTAGAAGGTCACGCAAATAATATAAGTGGTACAGAACAAGAAGAGGTTACAGAACTTGTTCCTCTCTCTCAAGCTCGAGCAGAGGCAATAAAGCAAATGCTTGGAGATTTAGGAGTAAACGAAAACCGTCTTACCACGATTGGTATTGGTGGGCGCCAGCCAGTAGCTGCTCGAGAAGATAGAACAAACTGGTGGAAAAACCGCCGCGTAGAATTTATTTTGAATAAATAGAACTCGTGCATTTATTGCACTATAACTGAGGAAACGTGAATAATGACTAATAAAGTTGCTCTTGTAAGATGCTCCTTGTACGATGAAACAGTGTATACCCAAATTAAGCGTCTTATAGAGCTCGTTCCTCCACCAAATGTGCAGGGAAAAACGGTTTTAATAAAACCCAACCTATTGCTCCCAAAAAATCCAGAAGCGGCGGTTTGCACCCATCCGGTTGTAACTGCTGCTGTGGTAAAAGTTTTTTTAGAACTTGGTGCAAAGCGAGTACTAGCAGGAGAATCTCCAGCAGTTGCAAATCCTCTTTCTACTGCTAAATCTACAGGTACCTACGATGCTGTTGTACAAGCAGGTGGAGAATGGGTAGACTTTGTTCGAGGCTGTTCGGTGGACTGCCCAGACGGTAAGCTTGTAAAGCAGCTTACTTTTGCAAAAGCCTTTGAAGAAGCAGACATTATTGTTTCTGTTGCAAAATTAAAAACACATCAATTATTAGCATACACTGGAGCAATGAAAAACCTTTTGGGCTTATTAGTTGGTCTAGATAAAGCGCAATCCCACTTTAGGTTTCCAGAGAGAGAGAACTTTGCTGCTTTTTTGACCGATATTAATGTTGCTGCAAAGCCTGCATATGCAGTAATAGATGCAATAACTGCAATGGATGGTCCTGGAGGACCAGGAAACGGGAACCCTGTTCCAGTTCATGTTCTTGCAGCATCAGATAATATTTTAGCACTTGATTGGGCGTGTTCTTCTCTCGTTGGTTATGATCCTACAAGAGTAGGTAACTTAGATGATGCTATGCAACGAGGTATTTGGCTCAATACTCCAGAAGACATTGAGTACGTGGGAGATGATTTTGCCTCGCTTAGACCTAAGCAATTTAAAATCGTAAAGCATACACGTGGCACAGCACTATTAAAACCACATATGCCAAAATTTGTACATGCATTTGCGCGTTGGGTGTTTACACTCTATCCTCGATTCAAGAAAAATTGTGTGCAGTGTGGCAAATGTATAGAAATATGCCCAGCGGATGCACTAAAACTTACAAGAAAAGTATATATAAAATCAAATAGATGTTTAAAATGTGGGGAATGCGAAAAAGAATGTCCATCTGCAGTTCCAACTGAAGAGAAAAAGATTGTTCTAGAAGCAAAGAAATGTCTGCATTGTTATTGCTGCCATGAAATTTGTCCACATGATGCTATTGTATTAAAAAGATTGTGGTGGTTACATTAATGAATATTTCTCAAATTTTATCTCAAAAAGATGTTACATTTTCTTTTGAAGTATTTCCTCCAAAAAAACATGATGCACTTACTGCTGTTACTACAACTGTAGTTGACCTTTGCACTTTAAAGCCTGACTTTATAAGTGTAACTTGTGGTGCAGGTGGTACTCGAGTAGAGAATTCTGATACGGTTACGATTGCAACAGCAATCGAAAAAGCTCAAGTTCCTTCGCTAGCTCATGTAACCTGTGTAGGTCTACGTACAGAAGATGCCCAAAATACCATTCATTCTTTAAAAGAAAAAAATGTTAAAAATGTTCTTGTTTTGCGAGGCGATAAACCACAAGATGGAAATGACTATGCAACTGATTTTCCTTATGCGAGCGATTTAGTCCCGTTATTTAAGGATGCAGGTTTTTGTTGTGGTGGAGCATGTTATCCAGAAGGACATCCAGAAAGTGCTAATAAAGATGTAGACTTAGATAACTTAAAACGAAAAGTTGATGCTGGTCTTGATTTTCTAACTACTCAAATGTTTTTTGACAACGATATGTTATATAGTTTTTTATATCGTATGCAATCAAAAGGAATCCATATTCCAGTAATAGCTGGCATTATGCCTGTTACGAATGCAGCACAAATTAAGAGAATGATTTCTCTTTCTAATGCATATATGCCACGTCATCTATTGTCTATTATTGACTCGTTTTCGGATAGCCCACAAGCGATGATGCAAGCTGGTATTGCTTATGCAACTGAACAAATTATTGATTTAATTATTAATGGGGTAAGAGGAATCCACTTGTATACAATGAATAAACCAGAAATAGCACGGTCAATTCTACACAATGTTGAACATATACTTGCTGCTAAGAATGCTCAATAAGATGTTTATTTATTTTTAATCGTTATTTTACCAATACAGAGGTTTTTATGGCAATACATAACTTTAGACAATTTTTTAATTCAAAAATAGAAAGCGCAAAGCCTCTTTTTTTTGATGGTGGTATGGGTACTATGCTCCAAAAAATGCAAGCAGAGGATCCAACTCTAGAATATGAGCTGCCAGAGGAGTTAGTTTTTAGTAAAAGCGCTCTTATTGATTCTATTCATCGAGAATATATTGCATCTGGCTGTGATGTAATCACTGCAAATACCTTTGGTGCCAATCCTCTAAAAATGCATGATTGTACCTTTTGTTCGTTGGATACAGTAAAGACAGCAATAAAGCTTGCAAAAGCGTCGATAGAAAATGCACATATTGATAGGCCTATTTTTGTAGCCTTAGATATTGGTCCGACCGGTAAGCTCTTAGAGCCAATGGGAGATACGAGTTTTGAATCAGCGTATGATTCATACAAGCAGGTAGCAATTGCTTCAGAAAAAGCAGGAGCTGATTTGGTTATTGTAGAGACCATGAGCGACTTGTATGAAGCAAAGGCTGCAATTTTAGCGGTTAAAGAAAATACTTCTTTACCTGTTTTTGCAACAATGACATTTCAATCAAAATTACCAAATGGAAGTATTGCTACATTAACAGGAGCAGACCCTCTTACCTGTGTTACTTATTTAGAATCTCTCGGAATTGATGCTGTTGGGTTTAACTGTGGTGGTTCGCTGGAAGAAGCTCGAATCTTAACTGAACAATTTGTGCGCCATGCTTCAGTACCAGTTATGATTCAACCAAATGCAGGCTTACCTGTGGTAGAAGAGGGTAAGACTGTTTTTAAAGTGAACCCATCGGAGTTTGCAGATTCGCAGCTAGAATGCATTAAACTTGGTTCTGCTGTTTTAGGTGGATGTTGTGGGACAACACCTGAGCACATAGCTAAAATGGTTGAGCAGGCAAATGGTTTCTCTGATTCAGAATTGCTAGCAATTAAAGAAAAAGTTTTATTATTGAGGCAAGAAAATAAAAATGCTGTAAGAGTATGCTCAGGCGTAAAAACAGTAGATTTAGCAACTCCTGTAATTATTGGAGAGCGTATAAACCCTACAGGTAAGACAAAATGTAAAACAGCACTTAGAGAGCGTAATTTTCAATATTTAGCAGATGAGGCAGAAGCACAAGTACTAGCAGGAGCGCATATATTAGATGTAAATGCGGGCTTGCCTGATATTGATGAAAAAGAAGTTATGGTAAGTCTTGTTCGCTTTTTACAGCGAAACTGTTCTGTTCCGCTTCAAATAGACTCTGATAACCCCGAGGTTTTGAGTGCTGTTTTGCGTATATATAACGGTAAACCACTTATAAACTCTGTTTCTGGAAAAAAACAGTCCATGCAAGACGTGCTTCCATTAGCTAAAAAATATGGTGCAGTTGTTATAGCTTTAGCCTTAAATGAAAAAGGGATTCCAGAAACTGCAGAAGAGCGCTTAGAAATTATTAAACACATTATTCATGAAGGCCAAATACATAACATACCTAAAAATAACTTTATTGCAGATGCCTTAACACTTACTGTTAGTGCGCGTCAAAATGATGGATTAGAAACACTTAAAACAGTACGACTTATTAAATCAGAATTAGGCATCAAAACTGCACTTGGAGTATCGAATGTCTCTTTTGGGCTTCCACGTCGAGATATACTAAATGCTCACTTTTTGACTATGGCCTTATCTGCAGGATTAGATGCATGTATAATTAATCCTCTTTCGCAATACATGATGGACTCGTTTTATTCATACCGGGTAATAAGTACAGATGATAAAAATTGTCTTGAATACATGGATTATTATAGTTCTTCAACTGAAAAAAGTCCCCTGAGTTTAGTTGTAGAAGAAGAAAAACAAGAGAATGTAAAATCACTTGCTGGCTATATTTTACGTGGTCATACAGAATCTGCGATTCAGTTGGTTTCGAAGCTTATAGAAACTAAAACACCGCAAGAACTCATAGATGAAGGGATTATACCTGCTCTTGATGAAGCTGGTAGTAGATTCGAAAAAGGAAAATTCTTTTTACCTCATCTGTTGCTGTGTGCAGATGCTGCCTCTGGTGTATTTGACATTCTAAAGGCTCAATTACAAAAAAATGGTGTATCCCAACAGCAAAAGGGTAGAATAATCCTCGCAACTGTTTATGGGGATGTGCATGATATTGGAAAAAACATTGTAAAAGCAATGCTCGAAAACTATGGCTACGAAGTATTAGACCTTGGCAAAAATGTACCTGCAGAATTAATTGTAAAAACAGCAATAGATGAAGATATACAACTTATTGGATTAAGTGCATTGATGACTACGACAGTAACACATATGCAACAAACTATTGAACAATTACGCATTGCAGAAAAGACTTCTAGTAAAAAAGTGCTTGTTATGGTTGGAGGAGCTGTATTAACAGAATCGTATTCAAAACAAATTGGAGCCGATTTCTATACAAAAGATGCCCTTGCTTCAGTGCAAGTTGCAAAAAAGGTGTTTAATAACTAATGAAGTCAAAACAAAAAACAAACTCTGGGAATCTTGTGCCAATTTCTTCAACTTCTATTAAGCATGCGTATTTTTTTGTATTAACTCACTGGAAGACCTTTTGGGCTCTTATGCGATACTTAAAAATAGTAATATTAGATTTTTTTCTGTTACAATTTACCGTAAAGTGGGGTTGGAGAAAAATTGAAATAATCAATGTAGATCATCGTCTAGATGAGGAAGTTCCCTTTGTTCCATCTTTGGCAACAGTATATCTTGACTTTATTAACTTTTGGGTACGACCATTAGCATTTGTCTGTCTGCGTTTAAAGAGACGCTCAATTCCGTATGTGGTTCAATATCTTAACCTAATTGCAGATGTATACGCACAGGCTTCTACATTTTATACATTTAAAATGACTACAACAAAGCGACCCACTAATGCGGATTATCGAGATAAGAATTTTGATGCAATTAGACGTCTCGACCCACATTATTTATGTGTTCCAAGTTTACATGTGTCTGTTGTTGTTCTGGCAGCGTTTTTTTATAAGGACTTTTTCGAAAAAGAAGGGTTCTCTCAAGAAGAAAAAGACTTTTATAATAAAGAACTCTATGCTGGAGCGGTAGAAATTGCAGAAACTGTTTTGTATGTAAAGCAGCATAGTGTTAACTGTATTCCAGCTGCACTTTATATGATGACTGATGCTTTGTCAGATTTATTTACAATACAAGACGCAATAGATTTTATTGATGTTATGTTTGTAAACCAAACAAATATTACCCCAGAAGCAAAAACAGCAATCAATGTGCACTTACATATGTTGTTTGAGCAACTCTTACTTGAAGGTAAGTACAGTGACCATTGGCTTGAGCCGCTCAAACGATGGTTATTAAAATATCAATCTGGTGAATACAGAATCTAACACAAAAAAAGAGTTCCGAAGAACTCTTTTTTTTTAACTATAACTAAAAGAGGTTTGAGCCTTTTGACTTTTTGCCTTTTTTATATAAACTAGCATTACTGGTTTTTTCACGTAATTCGCTTCTACGTCCTCCAGCATGTTTTTTGTCTCCGCCTCCGTGGCGTCTATCGTCTCTTCCGTGGTGATTTGATCTACGCTGACGTCGTCCGCCTCCGCCAAATCCTCCACGACCGCCGAATGAATCTCCACCAACTGATTTTGTATCAATGTGCATATGAGGTAAGCGCTTATCCTTTTTTGCAAGGTCTAGGGCTTTTTCTGCTGCGTCTGGTGGTAGACTTACGAGAGAAAAGGTTTCTGTAATTTCAATATTGTCTACTAAGCGGTTTGGTATGCGTAAAAGGTCTGTAAAGAATTTTGCAATTTCAGGTCTTCCCATGTGGTCTTTTCTTCCAAGTCCAATATAAAGACGTGTTTGTCTTTTGCCATTACCGCCACCTTGAGGCCCACCATATGTAAATGGTGTAATGTGTCCGTATCTGTCGGTACTCAATTGTTCGCTAAATGAGTTTGCTAACACAGCAGAAAGTACTTGCATTGGATCTTTGTCTTCGCACATTTTTTGAGCAAATTCATAAAAACGATGTATATACTTATCATCTGTTTGTGTAATTTTTTCAGCTGTTTCTGCAAAGATTCTCTCTTTTTTTGCAGCTAAAACTTCTTCTGCAGTAGGAATTTTTCCTTCTTTTAAGTTACCCTTAGAAATATGTTTTAAGTGTTCAACCTTTCGTCTTTCTTCTGGGCGTACGAGAGTAAAAGCAAGTCCTTTTGAACCAGCGCGTCCTGTACGACCAATTCTATGAACGTATGTTGGTCCATCAAATGGCATAGCATAGTTTACAACATGTGTTAAGCCTTCAATATCGATACCGCGAGCTGCTACGTCTGTTGCAACAAGTACGCGTGTTTTTCCTTTACGGAATCTCCATAAGATCTTTTCGCGTTGTTGTTGTGCAATATCACCGTGTAAGGCTGCAGCCTCGTATCCACGCTCGTCGAGTTCTTTAGAAACCATGTCTGCATCGGCTTTTGTTTGTGTAAAAATAAGACCATAAAAATCGGGCGAAATATCGATAAGTCGAACAATAGCATTGATTTTTTCGCTTTCTCGTACAAACCAAAAACGTTGTTCAGTTAATATTGGTTCTTCTGGGCGCTCTTCTTCTTCGACAATTTCGTATGCTCCCATAAACTTGCCAGCAATTTTTAAGATTTGCGGAGGCATAGTTGCAGAGAATAATAACACGCGGCTGTCTTCTCGAGCTTTAGAAAAAATAAATTCAATATCGTCAATGAATCCCATGTCGAGCATTTCGTCTGCTTCGTCAAGGATAAAATAATCGATATTATCCAATTTTAAAGTACCACGCTCAAGGTGATCTTTAACACGGCCTGGAGTTCCAACTACAATTTCTACTCCGGCTTTTAATTTGCGAATTTGTTCGCCCATAAATTGTCCGCCATAAACGGCAGCAAGGCGAGGAAAGGATGTTTCAGTTAGTGACTGCATTTCTTTACAAACCTGTAATGCAAGTTCACGAGTTGGTGTCAAAATAAGTGCTTGTACGCAACCTTTGTTTTCGCGGATCTTTTGAAGCATCGGTAAGCCAAATGCGGCTGTTTTTCCAGTACCGGTGCGAGCTTTAGCGACTACGTTGGCATCACCGTCTAATAAACGCGGTATAGCCAAAATTTGAATGGGGCTCGGATATTCAAAGCCTTTTGCTTTGATTGCTGCTAATGAAATGTTATCGAGTCCGAGATCTTCAAAGGTTACTAAGTCGTCTTCTTCTTCTGTTACAGTGTCTACACTGTCAATTTGGTTTATATCCATCCGGTTACTATATAGTTTTTTTGTCAAATGGGGAAGAGGGTAGCCTGCAAATACTGCATTATTTACGGTTTTTTGTTATATTTTGCGTTTTCTTACTATAAACTCTTATTTTCTTGCTCTTCTGCGTTTGTTAATACTTTTTTGAATTTATTCATACAAAGTAATGAGCAAAAAATAATCGAAAGTATATCTGCAATAGGCTCTGCTAAAAAAATACCTGTTACTCCCAAAAAATTTGGCAAAATAAGTGCTAAAGGTATTAGTAATATAACTTTACGTAAAAGTGCAATAAATGCAGATAGTTTTGCAACTCCTATTCCAATCAACGTTTGCTGACATGCTATTTGTATTCCCATAAATCCAAAAGTAGCAAAGAAAATTCTAAGGTTTGGTATGGTTGTTTCTATTAATTCTTTATCTGATGTAAAAATTCGTATAAAAATATAGGGAAATCCAATTAGGATTGCACAGGTGATAAGACTAATCATAAGTTCAGATATAAGGAGAAGTTTAAATGTTTGTTTTACTCTCTGTAAATTTTTTGCTCCAAAATTAAATGCAATAATTGGCTGGGCCCCTTGCCCTAATCCGATTAATGGTAAAAATACCATCATTAAAATACTATTAATAATGGTCATAGCTCCAACATAGAGGTCTCCCCCGTATCTTTGTAATCCATTGTTTAGTGTCATTTGCACAAGACTTTCTGTTGAATGCATAATAAAAGGAGAAATACCTAAAGCTAGACAAGGAATTATTATATGCCACTTTATTTTAAACTGCGAGAACCGTATACGTAATATTGTTTTTTTTCCGCACAAAAAGAGTAAAATCCACGTTGCAGAAACTGCTTGCGAAATAACAGTTGCTATAGCAGCACCTTTTACACCCATATTCAAGTAAAAAATTAGAATTGGGTCGAGAATAATATTTGTTACTGCTCCTATTATTACAGAAATCATTCCAGTTCTAGCAAAACCTTGACAGGTAATAAATGGGTTTAATCCTAGTGCGAGTAAAACAAAAATTGTTCCTGATGCATAAATGCTTAAGTAATCGAGTGCATAAGGTAGTGTTTTTTGACTTGCTCCAAAAAACACTAAGAGAGGTTCTTTAAAGAGAAGAACAATACTTGTTAGAAAAAATGATATAAATACTAAGAGATAAAATGAGTTACTCAAGATATTCTGCGCTTTTTCTGTGTCTTTTGCTCCCATGAACATGGCGGCCTTAGTGGCGCCTCCTGAACTAATAAGCATCGAAAAAGCTGCAACTATTGTAATGATAGGAAAGCATACCCCAAGACCTGTAAGTGCCGTTGCACCTACTTCTGGTAACTGCCCAATGTACATACGATCAACTATGTTGTACAACACATTAATGAGTTGTGCTGTAATAATTGGCATCGACATTCTAAAAAGCAATGATCCAATTTTATCTGAGCCGAGATTATTTTCTTTTGATCGTTTATTCATCTAAGTATAGTATAGTTTTTTCTGTGCTTATGCAACAGTTCTTTACACAAAAAGGGACTGTCTTTCTTGCTCTATTTCTAAAACTTTTTAGACAGCCCTTGTGTTTTATTGGAGTTCAAGGAAATTATTATTAGCGCCAGAAATAACAAAATTAAGTCCTTCTTCGTCACTAAAGAACTTCTTTATGTCTGCTATCTCGAAAGCCGATGGTGGTCCTTGTGAATGAGTATATGCAAATTCTCCAGTAGTCTCCATACTAATTCCAATACTTGCATCTGGACAAGTCAGTCCTGAATAAACAGATATATTAGTGGGAGGGCTAGTATTTACTATATATACGTTACTCTCCCGGTTCCCAGCAGTATTGCCCCTTACTATTGGATTGTTTTTTATACTTATAGCAGATTCTCCTGCATTTTGTATACCAGATCGAATATAATTAACCCCTCCAGCGGAGTCTATTGCTTTATTGTTACTGATGGTCCCCCCATATAAAGATAGTCCGGATGTCTCACTATCTGAAAAACTAATTCCACCGCCTTTATTTGCGGTATTATACTGTATTACTCCACCACTTACCTCAACTCCCTGTCCTCCTGCAAGAAAAATACCTCCCCCGTTATCTTCTGCAGTATTATACGCTATTGTTCCTCCAGTCATTTTACCTTTGAGATTATTGTTATCATATATTCCACCTCCATTAGGAGCTTTATTTCCAATTATTGAGCCACCTTGCATAGAAAAATCTCCATATAAAAGGGTTATCCCTCCTCCTTGGTCTTCAGCACGAGAAACATTATCGGTTATTGTACCGCCTTTTAAAGTAAGG